>NZ_JAUBTU010000003.1:0-139367 GCF_036705085.1 Microcoleus sp. B6-A1 | reverse complement strand
CTTTTTGGACGGGCGGGACGCCCATCCCACAATAACAATTAAAATTGTAAGTTATTTAATTCGCGATCGCTAATCTGCGCTTACAAGCAAGGATCTCGCAAAATCTTCCCATCGCAAAAAATATTAAATAACAAAATTTGATAATTTTTGTTATTATGGGGGGTAATAGTTGACTCAAATAGGTGACTCAACATCATGAATATATCCTTAACTCCTGAACTAGAGCAGTTTGTTCAATCAACAGTCAAAAACGGTAGGTACTCATCTGCTTCTGAAGTGATTCTGGCTGGGTTACAATTGCTAAAAGAACGAGAAGTTTTAGTTGTTTTGAATCCGGTTTCATCAGAGGAGAAGCAGAAATCCAGCTATGATTTCTCGGATTTAGTGGGGCGATTAACTTGGCAGGGAGATGCAGTAACAATGCAGAGGAATCTACGCGATGAGTGGTAATCGCTATGTGTTGGATACGAATGCGATCGTTGCTTTGCTTCAAGGGAATATTCAACTCATTGAATTACTTAAAGATGCGGATTGGATCGGAGTTTCAGTTATTAGCAAAATTGAGTTTCTGGTATTTCCTGGGTTGACTCAAGACGATCGTCAGATTTTTGAGCAGTTTCTGCAACGAGTGGAGGTTCTTGGTTTAGGGGCGATGGATGCTGTTTTGATTGAAAAAATCATTGAAATTCGCCAGCAACATCGCTTGAAACTACCGGATGCGGTTATTGCAGCAATGGCAATCCAAAATTCAGCAACTTTGGTGACAGCCGATCGAGAGTTCGCAAAGGTAACAAGTTTAACGGTAATTAATTGGTAGCGATTGCCCTTGGTTGAGAAAAAGGAGTAAAGGGCGATCGCACTTTTTGACTAATTCCAAAAGAGCGCTCGCTCTTTTGGCATCTGGTAGAGCTGAAGGGCTATCGCACTTTCCGACAAAAACATTCGTAACCAAAAGGGCGAGCGCACTTTTCGACTTATTCCAAAAGGGCGATCGACCTTGTAGTTTATCAAGGCTAAGCAGCCATCGGGCAAAGGCTCAGAGTTGAACAATCAACTTTAATTCTCGGTCGCAGTTCAACTTGAACTAAAGTTTTGAATTCTTCATTTTTGGGAGCAACTAAAAATTCTAATTTACCGTTAATATAATCATTAATTTCAATAAAGTTCACGAGTTCAAAACACATAATACCTACAGTGGCATCGGCTATCTTTAATTCAATTTGAACTGATTTTTGAATGATATTCATTCCAAATTTGAGGGTGACACCTAATGAATCTGTCACTTCATAACACCAATAGCCATCGGAGGGTTGGGAATCTTTTGGTTCTTCACAAAATAATTCTAGAAAAGCTAGTTCATCAAATCCCTCATGTAAATTGATTTTTGCCATTTTCTTACCTAAGATATTGAGTTATTTTCCATAGATTATAGCACTGAGAAAGCGGCGAGTTCCATCGGGCAAGACTTCCCATGAACTTTGGACTTGGGCGAATTTTCCGGTTCTGCCCGGTAACAGTGAATCTCTAAGCTCTGTATCTATTGTAGCCTCTTCTCCTGTGGTGTGGTTGGTATAAGTATTAATAAATCGCTCAACAATATTACTTTCTTCTTGGACTGCTTGTTCTAGATGAGTTTGAATAAATTGACGAGATTCTGAATCGTCATCAAATCCCAAGCGATTTAGTTGTTGTCTATTTTGTACCGCTCTTTTTGAGTTATGAGCGTCTGGCTTGATGTTGACATTGAATAAGTAATCGAGTTTGCGATCGTTAATGATGCAGGGTGTTTTTGCGTCGGTGGGTCGATCGGATTGTGTCAATGGCTGATTTTTAAAATATAGATTTTGGGAATTGTAAGATTATATCATTTTGGTAGTTTTTTCATCCTACAGCACGATCGCACTCACAGCCCCAAAAAGGCGATCGCCCTTTTTGACTTATTCCAAAGGGGCGATCGCTCTTTTTGACTTATTCCAAAAAGGCGATCGCCCGTCGCACTCAAAAACCAACCGTCACTTATCTATCTGGAGGAAGGCGCTAGTTTTATGCGAAACGCGGCCTAATCTTCAGAAAACTTTACAAATCGGAAATTTGAGTCGGGAAAAGTTGAATCAGGACAGGCGATCGCCAAAACGTTCTCTAACAAGTCAAAAATTGTTTGCTTCGCAGCTAACAAAAGGGCGCAGTTTTGCGGGTTGAGAGTGAGGGAATCCAACCACGAAAGGCAGGTTTCGCTAATAGCTTCCAGGTGGCGGCAAACCAGATGGGGGGCAATTTCGGCGGCGCTTTGTTCGAGGATTTTGGGAACCGCTTGCAGAAGGTTGGTTAGGGTGGCGGCATCGGGAGATTCCCAGACATAATCTGCTAATGACATGAGTTTAGGTGCGATTTCCGTAGGGGAAATTTCGCCGCCGCCCCCATTGGTTTCTAGCTGAATGATGCCTTGCTGCTGTGCTTGTTGCAGCAGGGTACAGCAACGAAGATATGCAGATTGAACGCGATAGAGGCTATCTTGCGGGGTGGGTTTTCCTGCTGTGCTGATGTTAATGGGGGCAACTTCTGTGAGGGGAACTCGGAGGCTGTACCAGCGCAGTGCATCCATACTCACGGCTTTGAGTAATTCTGCGGGGGCGATGTCAGGGATGGGATGGAGTTGCTGGGTAGGTTTGTGGAAGGCGTAGAGTTTGAGGGGTTGAACGATGATGAATTGAAATTGCTCTTTGGTGTAGCCCAAGCATTGCATGGCGGCGGTGAGTTGGATGTCGTAGCCGGTGTAGGTGGTGGGACGAATGAGGATGATTTTGTCATAGCCTTGTTGGAATATTTGATGGTAGCGGGTGATGTCTTCTAGGAGTTGGGTGAATTCGCCATCGCGGTGTTGGAGGACGCGATCGCAGTCGTCGCCAAAGTCGGCGGTTTTGATAAACCAGTCTTTGGGTTCGTCTTTGAGGGAGGTTTGTTCGATGTCGGGGGGTAAGTCGGCGGCGAGTTGGCGCGACATGGAAGCTTTGTAAACTTGCTTGCTAGTTTGAATTGAGTTAAAAAAAACTTCAATATCAAGTAAAATTTCTTGATTATTTGCACTTTCTGTGCTAATCCAATTGTGGCATTTTTCTAGGATGTTTTTAACAGTCGTTGTCAGGGAACAACGAATATAAGCTGAGCAAGGAAGAGTTTCTAAAGGGTATTCGGGAATGCTCAACCAAAATTTAGCCGATTTTTGGGATAATGTCATCATCATTTCACAGTTTAACTAGGGATGATATTTGATGCCTTAGTTGCTTGACTGATTGTGAATCAGTGCTAAGGATTGTTGAGAATGTAATTATAGGGAAATTGCCATCCATATAGAGCAATTCGGCTTCAGTAAAGTCATTATTCTGACGCTAGATTGATTAGGCTAGTCCAGATTGTGCCGCCACCGCTTTTTGAGCCGCCTCTAGCTGGGGTGAATATCCAAGCTGAGGCGGTGAGTTCACTTGACCTTATGGTTCATAAATGGGGAAAGCGGTGTTAATAGTCCCATCTGGATTAATAGACATCCGTACCTTGATTCCATTTTCGATTTCTCCTAAGTACCATAGTTCTCCTTTTGGTCCTGCTTTAGCTTCTGTTACTGGCTTTTTGTTAAACCATGCTTTTTGTATGGCAGAAACAACATCAATTTCACTCCAAGAACGGGGAAAGAAAGTTGATTTAATGGGTTCAGTTCCGATTTTATTTGTTTTAAAATCTCCTTTGATTACGACATCTGCTTGGTAGACACCATGAGCATCATTAATTGTACGATTACCCATCACATAGGTGTCAGCACTTCTTGAGGCCTCATAGTGAAAACCTTGGGATCTACCATCTTCTACTACGCCATGAAAAACGTGTTCCAGCATTTCAGGAGTAATTTTGCTAGTCTTTGGATCAATGCCCGCACTTTTTAACAAACCATCCCAGTCTGATTTAGCTACAGAGCCTGTTGATGAATCAGGATACTCCTTGTAAGCAGATTCATCATATTTATCAACATAACGAACCTTGATTGTCTCACCATTCGGTTTTTGGATTTCAATCGTTGGCGATCCCCCAGAACTGAAACCACGACCGATAGCCTTACTACCATCAGGTAACTCAGCAACAAACACATTACCATTTGGAGTTTCTTTCCCTTTGGGATTAAAACCCTGGGTTAGAGCGCTATAGTCTTGCCATGCTTCCTCAACTCCCCCATTCTTGTCATACTGAATAGACTTATCATTCTTGGAGTGCTTCTTAGCATTGATAAGTAAATCATCTATTGAGCCTGGATTGATTTTGACAGGTCCAGGTAATTGCAGTGGTGTGTCTTCTTTCTTATCCTCCTTCGCAATTTGCTCAGAAGTATCATCAATTTTCTTGGCGATATTCTTGCTGATATCATCCAAAGAATCTCCAGTATTGGCAGCATCATCACTAAACTTTCTGATCAAATCACCGACACCGGCTAAAGCAGGTCTGACTCCTGGCATCAAATCAAGAATCCATCCAGCCGCTTCGTCCATTGTGCCGTCGAATTTACGCCAGACTTCAGCAATACCCTCGACAACATCAAGCAGGATTTCTTTCCACTTGGCTTCCTTGAATACTTTAGCAACTTGCTTGGTAACATCGGGCCCTAACTTTCTTAGCAAAGCACCTATCGGCCCCTTAAATGCTATCTTAGCAACACCCTTGATAGCATCGCCAACACCAGGAAACCAACCAGCTAAGGAACCTAGCAACTCTATGTAAGTTTCTGTGTCACGTTTTCCTTCAATGGCAAACTTCCAAAGGGCAACAGCCGTATCGATAACATCGATCGCTTGACCTACAAATGGTACAAAACCCAGAGCGACTTTGATAAGCTCAATAGTGACTTGACCACCAGTAGAGTTGCCAAAGTTCAGAATAGTATCAAGGAGCTTTTTACCATCAATCCCTAAAGTATTCAGCAATCCTTGTAACTGATTTTTTAACTCAGTAGCTTTCTGAGCGATCGCCTTCTCTACACCTGTTCGAGTGGCAGCAATCTTAGCATCAACCCCATTAATCTGGTTCCACAAGTGACCAGTCTTATCCCCCAAAATGGCATTGACAATATCCGCCACCGTCTTCTGAGTGCGAGGTTCAATCCAATCAACAATCCCCTTCAGACCACTTCCAATTCCGCTAATTGTCGATTGGAAACCATCAGCAACACCATCCACCGCAGGCTTGACAATGTTGTTGTAAACATTGAAATTAAACTTAACACCAAACTTATCAACATTGATGCCAAGATTTTTCGTCCAATCAGTAGCGCTCAGGACGTGACCTTTGAACTCTCCAATCAGATTATTAGCACCTCGAACTGCCTGATCGACCTTAGTTCGGAAAGTTTGAGCCGCATTCGCAATGATCTGATTAATCTCTGCTCCAGTGCGGTAGGCATTCTTGATCGTATCAAAGAATTGCTGGATTGCTGAATTCACTCCGTCTTGAATCTCAGTTAACTTACCTCTGAGCCAACTCCGAGCGCTATTAACGGCACTCTTCACCGCATCTCGTCCTTGGTTAATTAACCATTTCGCATCATTTTTCCGATCTTTTACCCAGCCAATTCCGTAATCAGGAACTTGATTTACTGTGTTTTCTAAGCTATTCGCAAACGAATTAGCTTTATTGATAATCCCATCAGCCAGATTATCAACTTGACCCTTAATCGGATTAGCAATGCCATCAACCCAGGAATTAGCTTCATTACGAGCATTATCCAAAGCTTGATGAACCTTTTGCCGTTGCTCCGCATTCATCTGGTTGAGCAAATCTTGCATCTGTTGCTCATAGCTGCGCTTCTCCCGCTCAAGCTGGGCAATCTCCGCATTAGCCTTAGCCCGTTCCGGCCCCGCAAAATTCGCCAACGCCGTATCATAAATGCGCTGAATACGCGGATCGCTTAATAGTGGGCCAGAAGCACCACCGCCATTATTACCAGAAATTCCTGGCTTCCATCCTGGTAAACCTAGTTCAGACTGAGAGAGCTTGTGCTTGAATTTAACAATTAGCTCATAGTCCGTAGTCACACCTTTAGGACTATTGACTCGCAGCATATAAGTACCAGGAATCAAGTCAGCAATAATTTGCTCATCCGTAATTCCCTCCCGCATCGAATAAGCAATTGGTTCATTTCGCACATCGTACAGAACCAAATCTGCATCAGCCAGCAGCTTTTTCAGTTCAGCCGTTATCCGACCACCGCGAGACAGAGTAAACCGATAGTAATCATCAGGAACCAAATTTCCAACTGTCTCACCTGTAAGAGATGTTTCAAACGGATCGACCGGGCCAAACTCAGGTAAAGGTTTTGCTACATACCAATCTAATCCGCCTTTACCCTGCTGACGAGCAATCTCCGCCTGACGAGCCAACTCAGCCAACCGCGCTTCCTCCAGACGGCGTTCCTCTTCTTGGCGACGGCGTTCCATTTCTTCACGCAAACGCCGTTCTTGTTCTTCAAGTTCCCGTTGCTTAGCTTCGGCTTCCCGTCGCCGTGCTTCCTCTTCTTGACGAACTCGCTCTTGATCCCGCGCAAATGCCTCTTCCTGTTCTCGCCGAATACGAGCTTCTTCTTCTTGTCGCTGCCTTAATTCTTCTTCGCGCTGTAGCCGTTCTTGCTCTTGCTTCCACTCATAGTTGGGATGATGTTGCGGAATATAAATCCAATCTCCTGCGGCGATCCTGTGGACATTTGCAAGCCCATTTTTATTCCCAACAAAGGCCCAGTAGTCAGGATCTACGCCATTACCCATAGTTCGTTCAGTAATGTGGCTAATAAATACTCCTGAAGGGATTTGATAAGGGACCCAATCGTAATACTCGCCATTCTTCGAGAACCGTTCAGCGTGCGCCCAGATTTCTGGCGACACCTTATCCGGGTCAACCATAGGCATAATCGGAGCAATATACTCCGCGCCCGGTTCCTCAAAAGAAATCTCAGCCAGTTGCCGGAAAGCCTCAATCTGCTCAAGCGTTAAATCATCAACACTGAACCCTTGACCGCCAAACAACCCAAAATCAGGAGTTGCTGCATTCAAATTCACCTCGTAACCCAAATCGGCCAAAGATGCGATAGTAACAGGACTAATCGGCGCATTCCCAGCCTTGCCGCTTAAGTTCAAATCGGCCGTCATCACCTCATCTTGGAACAGTGCCTCATTCCAATGGAAACCAGCCGAACCTTTACCCTCAGTTTCCAGAGAAATCGCATCAGTCAAACCGCCCAAATCTTTGAACGCATCAACCGCCTTTGCACCGTTATACTGAGCCAGCGGCGTACCCGCATAATCCACCAAACCTTTAGCTTCCCAAAGATTGCCAAAGCCCAAAGCGTGTAAAAACTCGTGCTGCACGACGCTGAACAACTTCCCAGAACGCTCCAACTCGGCAATATCCGCTGCATCAAACTGCACTAAAGATTGAGCGGGCAACATAGTTCCGTAGCGCATGAAATCAATTTTAGTTCGCGCTTGGGTGCCGCTCGCACCGTCAATATTGGCAGTGGAAATCTTGATATTGATATCGTCGATAATCTTGCCGTCAACCACTGCACTCGGCAACCCTTTGCCAATTAATCCAGCCACGCTTTTTGCAGCGGCTTGCATAATAGCCTGTTGCGAAGCACTCAGCGGCGTTTCATATTCCAAATCAATATTAAATGGCTCAGTGGCGGTACTCTCAAATCCAGAGAGAATGTAAGTTGCAGGATTAGCATTGCGTTGATCTATCTTGACAATCACCTCTGCTGGTGCATTGGCTGGCAACTGCAATTTATGACTGCCTTTGCTGAAGGATTGAGTCCCCAATAATTGTCCAGAAGTTGTCAGGTAGCTGACGGATAAGTCGCCTGAGAGGACGGAAAACTTAGCACCATTTAAGTAGCGACTGTCAACCCGATAAATATCCGACGGATCGACGCTGCTAACCTGATCGATGACATCTTCGGTAGCGGAAGGAATCAGTTGCGTTGCATTAGCAAGATTATTGCTGCCCCGATCGACATTTGTTTGAGGAATTCCAGGGACTGTAACCGCAGGAGGAGTCGGATCTCCGGGTAACTGCTTGGTACTCGGATGTTGAGAAATGAACACATCAGTAATGCTTCGCTGTCCGGGTTTAATCGTGTAAAGTTCCGGTATAGTTACCTTTGCCAACTGCACCGCAGCAGCAACATTCAGCAAACCTGACCCTGTTTGAGCGTCCCAATTAGGTCGAGCGAGGTCTGTAGCAGTACGCTTGATCGCGTCAATTGCCTGAGTATAATTCAGCTTAGGATTTGCTGCTAACACTTGAGTGATCGCATTTGTGACTTCAACAGCAGCAACCTTTGTGCTGGATGTACTGCCGCTGCTACCCTTAGCGAGAATATCGAGAGTATTGCCGCTACCCGAATAATCTGCCAATTTAAAGGCATTGGATAGTGCAACGGAATCGTTAAATCGTTGAGCCGCACCGACAGTAACTACGTTGTCAACTTCCTTAGATAATAGACCCAGAGCCGACATTGTGCCTGGGTTATCTCCAGCCGGAACAACAATAATAACATTGTTCTGATATGCGTAGGTGATCGCCGATCGTTCCGCCGCAGTTAATTCCTTGCGGGGAATCACAGTTCCATCAGGCTGAGTTTGAGTCAGGTTGATGTTAATATTAACAACGGCATGGGGTTGCTTGGATACTTTAGCAGCATCCACAAATTTAATCAGAGATTCTACCCACTGACTCGAATTATCTTGAGTGCGAACTACTGGCTGCGACGGGTTACTATTAACTCCATTAGCTGATGGGGAAGGATTGTTTGTGCTATTTGCGGGTTTTTCCTCTGCAACGATCGGAATCTTTTCCTCAGCAGGATTATTGACAGTCAAGCCAGTATCGTTGATAAAACCTACCAAAGGTCGATCGGCTTGAGGAAACTCAAATTGTACTGGTGCGATCGCAGGTGGTGCGACTTTCACTACCATATCTTCCAGCCGCGAAATCAACGCCCCTGTATTATCCGAAATAGGAGTCGATCGAGTTTGTTCCCTCAACTTCTCAGTCATGGCTTCCAAACGAGCAATCAAAGTGCGATCGATCGCATTTTCGGCAACAACATCAGCACTACCCAAATTACTCAAACGTTGTTTAATGCTTTCCAATCGCGCTATCCAATCAGCATTGACATCATTATTGTTTTGTGCTACTTCCTCTTTAACCGATTCTGTCACCGTCACCGTCGAATTATCCTCAGTTGGTTTTTCAACTGTTGGATAAATTGGCAATGACTCTTTTGGTGCAGCATCATTAACACCCCCAGTCTCAGTCTGAGTAACTATTTCCTTTTTCGGCGACTCTACAGCAGTATTCGTACCTACAACTGGCATAGTCGGCGCTGTTTGCGGTGACACAACCGCTGGAGTCTCTTTACTGTCAACCGTCGCTATTGGCTGACTTTCCTTCACAGACTCTACAGGATTCGGGACTACAACAACTTGAGTAGCTTCCGTTTTTTCTAGCTCAGTCACTAAAGCCGGATTCGATTCCTCTTTCGCCTTACTTTCCGCTGGCAAAACTTCCGGTTTTGTCTCTACCTTCGTCAGAGTTTCCGCTGGCAAAACTTCCGGTTTTATTTCTAGTTTCTCAGTTGATGTGGTTGCTGCAACTTCCGTCTCCAAAGTAGATTTTGCTGGCAAAGTTGCCGTTGCTGGTGCTTCGGTAACTTCGTCTTTTACCTCAGTTGTCGGTGTAGAAACAGGCGTTTTTTCAACTGGTAACTTTTCAGTCGAATCCGCCACAGTATCCTTGTCAGCAGTTGGTGTAGTTGTCGCACCTGTGGTCGGATTTTTATCTACCTTGTCAGTTGTTTCAACTTGAGTCGAATCACCAGAATTATTCCCAGCATCTTTGACTTCTTCCTCCGTCGTCACCGCTGGAGTAGTAGGCTTTGCATCTACCTTGTCAGTTGTTTCAACTTGAGTCGAATCACCAGAATTATTCGCAGTATCTTTGACTTCTTCTTCAGTTATCACCGCTGGATTAGTAGGCTTTGTATCTACTTTGTCGGTTGTTTCAACCTGAGTCGAATCACCAGAATTATTCGCAGTATCTTTGACTTCTTCCTCAGTCGTCACCGATGGAGTAGTAGGCTTTGTATCTACTTTGTCGGTTGTTTCAACCTGAGTCGAATCACCAGAATTATTCGCAGTATCTTTGACTTCTTCCTCAGCCGTCACCGATGGAGTAGTAGGCTTTGTATCTACCTGATCCGTTGTTTCAACCTGAGTCGAATCAGTAGTATCTTCGTCGGTAGTAGCGGTAGGCGCTGGAGTGGTGGGAGTCTCTTGATCTGAAGTTGATGGATTCAGAATTTCCTTTTCTAAATCATCCAGTAAATCTGATAATTCAGCATCTACATTTGGTTTTGCTTCCGGGGTAATGTAAGGTTTCGCATAAGCAATAAGTGCCTTGCCCAAATCAGTTTTTCGCCACTCTTTATCCTGGTTAATCACAGTATCAAGCAAAGCAGCTTTTGCTGTCGCACCCCGCACTTGGAAAATGATATCGTTGTAATCCCTATCACTCCCCGAATCTAACCGCATATCCTCCATGACAAAGGTATTGCCTTCTCCCGTGACATCGGCAATTTGACCAAAGTGAAATCCCTCCACAGGATTCGCCATTGCCATAGAAAATAAAGGACGTTGAGCGCCGCCAACAGTCGGATTATCATACACAGACTTTACACTACCGTTGGGTACTAACATCACCCCATATTTACCCCCAGCAGTTACGGCAAAACTCTTGACTCCTAGGTAGACTCCTTCGTTGGCATTACTCTCTCCTAAGAAACCGGAAAACCGTGCACCTTCTGTAGCATCATTAATCACTACATGACCTTTCACCGAGTTACTTAAAGAACGCGCAGCTACTTCTTTAATGAATGCTTCCGAACCGGGTTCAAATTTGTCTAAATCGTCTAAGCTGAAAATAGCTAACTCACCTTGGAACCTCCCACCATCAAATGTGTAGTCTATACTGATGCGACCTGTTTGATCCGTAGTAAATACCCCCGATGTAAAGGGAGAAATTAACTTTTTATCTGTAGTCGCTTCTGGTTCTTTTTGGGTTTCAGTTGTTGCTACGGTAGTAGTTGAATTCTCTTTCTCTGTTTCTTCCCCGTTGCTAGTGTCAGTATTTGTTTCGTCTTCTGGCTTGCTGGCATCTGGGGAAATAGTAACTACCGTCTCGCCTGTTTTTGATTCTTGAGTGGCAACTGTTTCGCCTGCAACTGCATCTGTTTTGGCGGCGGCTGTGCTATTTGGATTGTTGGTGGCAGCAGTTTCGCTGGGTTCTTCGGCGGTTGAAATTGCTGAATCGGTTGGTGGTTTCTCTGGTGCGATTTCCCCCGCTGATGTAGTCTCTTCATTTGGCAGTTCTTCGCTAGCTGATTCAGTCGTGGCTACAGGTTTTTCCGCTTCAAATGTGAGAGTTGTTTCGGAGTCGGTAGTGACTGGTTTGTCGGTAGTTATTGAGGTTATTTCTGTGGCTGCTTCAGTCGCTGCGACAGGTGGTTCCGGTTCAGATGTGAGAGTTGTTTCGGAGTCGGTAGTGACTGGTCTGTCGGTAGTTGTTGATGTTGTTTCTGCCGCAGATTCAGTCGTTGCTACAGATTTTTCCGGTTCAGATGTGAGAGTTGTTTCGGAGTCGGTAGTGACTGGTTTGTCGGTAGTTGTTGATGTTGTTTCTGCGGTGACAGTCTTGTCTTCAACAGGAGTTCCTGTAATTACATCTATGTTTGCAGTGGGTTTTTCCGAAGTTTCGGCGCTGTTTGAGGGAAGTGGAGAATCTGATTGTGCACCGGTGAGGGTGTCTGCGTCGGATGATTTTTGAGTGCTAGTTGGTGCTAAATTCAGCGTGTATTTGATGTCGCCACTGATTTGCAAAACTTTGACTGAATAGTCTCCGGCTAGTAAGCTGTCAACACTAATTGTTTCTGCACTGGTTCCCGCGTTGGTGGAACTGTAAAGTGGTGCGCCACTAGAGTTTAACAAAAATATGTCGGCATTCCCGCTCAAACCGTCGATCGAAAATTGGAAACTTCCCGGACTGGTGATATTAAATTTGTAAAGGTCGTAGATATTTGTAGCGCCAACACTACCTGTGTAGGTTTTGCCGTCAGCCAATGCCCCGATGTTAAGTTCAGTCATACTACCCCTGAAAAATAGTTGCTTGAAAATGCTCTTAATTATCTATCTGGGGGAACTTAAGGTTTTTATGCGAAGCGCGGTGAATCGTTACATAAGTTTACATTAGGGTTGCCGATCGCCCAAAATTTGCAATCTACCCGCATTTAATTTACTGGTGATTTTGCTTAAAACTCTTGTGAGGTGGGCAGGAGAGTCCGCGCAAATCTACAATGTAAATGCAGCAAATCTTAGTGGCGCTTAGGTTTTAAAGGGGCTCAGTGCTCTGTGGGAACCATACCCTACAAGTGCGATCGCCCCAGAGAATCCCTTATCCCCTACAATAAACAAGCAATTATTATATTTTGAGTTATCCTGTGAGTCCTACTGCCGAAGTCAGCAATACCCTAAATGCGGGCGCTCTACCAACCGTTACCGCTACCGCAGCCCGCCGCGCTGTTTTTCCCTTCACTGCAATTGTTGGCCAGGAGGAGATGAAACTGGCGCTGCTGTTGAATGTCATCGATCCCAAAATTGGCGGGGTGATGATTATGGGCGATCGAGGTACTGGTAAATCTACCACAATCCGCGCCCTCACTGATTTGCTGCCGGAAATTGAGGTGGTGGCTGACGATCCTTTTAACAGTCATCCCACTGATCCTGATTTGATGAGTGACGAGGTGCGCGATCGCAGTTTATCTCAAACGGAGATTAAAATCGCCCGCAAAAAAGTCCAAATGGTAGATTTGCCTTTGGGCGCTACCGAAGACCGAGTTTGCGGTACGATCGACATCGAGAAAGCTTTGTCGGAAGGTGTTAAAGCTTTTGAACCGGGGCTTTTAGCTAAAGCTAACCGTGGCATTCTGTACGTTGATGAAGTCAATCTGCTCGACGATCATTTAGTCGATGTTTTGCTCGACTCCGCCGCCAGCGGTTGGAATACTGTTGAAAGAGAAGGTATTTCGATCCGCCACCCGGCTAAGTTTATTTTAATTGGTTCCGGGAATCCAGAAGAAGGAGAATTGCGGCCCCAGTTGCTCGACAGATTCGGGATGCACGCAGAAATTCGGACTGTAAAAGACCCGAATTTAAGAGTGGAAATTGTCGAACAGCGATCGAGTTTTGACCAAAATCCGCCGGAGTTTCTCGCGAAATATCAGCACGAACAAGATGATATGCAGCAGAAGTTGGTGGAAGCTCAGGAAAGGTTGAAATCGGTAACTATCGATCGAGAGTTGCGGGTAAAAATCTCCCAAGTTTGCGCGGAATTGGACGTAGACGGGCTGCGGGGCGATCTGGTGACGAATCGTGCTGCGAAAGCTTTCACGGCTTTGGAATGCCGCACAGAGGTGACTGTGGACGATATTCGCCGGGTGATGACTCTGTGTTTGCGGCACCGGTTGCGGAAAGACCCGCTAGAATCAATAGATTCGGGGTATAAAGTGACTAAAGTGTTCGATCGGGTATTCGGCCTAGAAACAACTGAGGGGTAATTGGTAATTGGTAATTGGTAATGGGTAATTGGTGGTGATGAAACCTTCCCAGATTTTCAGACCTAATTCCCCATTTCCAATTACTAATTCGGGCAATGGAAAAACGAATTTTAGGATTAGATCCGGGCTTAGCAAATCTTGGCTACGGGGCAATTAGTTGTCAAATTGTCCCTGGTAAACAAGATAAAAACAGCGTTTCCATGATTGATTGCGGCGTCATACAAACAACGCCAAAACAGGAAATGGGACAGCGCTTGAAAACAATTTACGATGATTTGCACGAGGTAATTGAACAGATTAAACCTGATATAGCAATTGCCGAAAAACTGTTCTTTTACAAGATGGGGAATACCATACTTGTAGCGCAAGCGCGCGGTGTTTTAACGCTAGTATTGGCGCAGTGTGGAGTGCCGCTGTTCGAGTTTACGCCGGCTCAAATTAAGCAAGCTTTGACCGGCCGCGGTAATGCGGATAAATCCGAAGTGCAAGATGCCGTGGCGCGGGAGTTGGAGTTGGGTTACATTCCGAAACCCGACGATGCGGCGGATGCTTTGGCGGTGGCTTTGACTGGTTGGTACGATGATGATATTTGTCCGAAGAAAATACAGTTGGAAACAGGAAAAATTTAATCTAATCTTTAGTCCGCGAAGGCGGACTTGGTTTGTGTAGTAGCGATTTCAATCGCCGATTCCTAATTCCCGTTCAAATCATCGGCAAATTAAGCACAAATCCGGGCAAGACATCTTCTCCCGATAAACTTACAGGAAATTGTACAATCTCTACTTCGCGAGAAGGGCGATAAATCTCCACTTTTTCGTCTAGAGGATTAATTAACCAACCCAAGCGTAAACCGCTGTTTAGATATTCCTGCATTTTCTCCTGAAGCGGCCGCAGCGGGTCTGGGCGCGATTCCCTTCGGGATAGCTTCGCTTCACGCAATTCTATGAGAAAATCAGGACAGATTGGCGGAAATTTCTCTTGTTATTCTGCTGTTAAAGCAGACCATCTTTCTAAGCTAACCCAAGCGGCGTCTGGAACTCGATAGCCATTATTAGGCAAGCGAAAAAGTGTAGAATAACTAAACACTCTCCCTAGCTGCGTTTTACGGTTCCACAAGCCCAAATCTGTAATTAAATAGGCTTCTCGATTGCCACTGACTCCGCCTACGGGTGACATAATAATGATTTCTCCTTTAGGTGTCCGTTCAAATTGCCAATCTCGATTCATCTGGCATAAACGGTAAAATTGTTCGTCGGTTAATTCGACAGTATCTAAGTTTAAAATAATGGTTGTCATTTTTCCTAACTCCCTAGAAATATGAGCCCTGCAAACCTATTTTAGCGCCGCCTTTTGTCAATTTTAACATCACTCCTCATAGCCCGGACTTAAGCTTTAATACCAGGGCTTAAGCCCCAGACAGACTATTGCGAGGTGCAAAATATTAGTTGAAAATGTAATTAAGTTCGATCGCCCAATTCCCACCTTAATGAAAAAATGCTATAATAGCAACTTTAATTGCTAAACTTATCCCAGCAGCAGAAAACACAGGAAAATAATATGGTGATTATTACCTCACAACAAATTGCCCAATTTCGCTCGCAATTAGCCGAATATCCCGAAGCCCTCAAAGCCCTAGACGCAATCGAAGATTGCGAAGGTAACATCGAAGATGCAGCGATATCTCTAGCAATTCAAGCCGGACAAGAACCGAATATCTCGGAAAATTGGTTAGACGGATTGGCCAAAAGATGCCGCGTTGCTATCTGCAAATCAGAGGTTAAAGAAGAGTTGACAAACGGACAATTGAATGCAGCATTTAGAGATTTAGTTGCCGCAAAAATTTGCCCTGATATTTTGGTGACTTCGGTGATTATTTATGTATTTAAAACTGGGGTGAATGAGTTTTGTGAACCTCTAGAATATAAACTGTAAAGCCATCGATGCCTTTAAAAAGTACGTGAAGCAAAGCTATCCCGAAGGGTAGGGAATCGCCCCAAATTATCGAAACATGATACAACGAGGCGATCCTCTTCGAGGGCTTCGCTAACGCACTTTTTCTCTACCCCTTTGCACTACTGTACCCAGTCGGCACAAAATCCGGCGACAAACCCAAAGATTTCCCCAGCAAACGAGCAAGTTGCACTAAAAAATTAGCAGTATCTTCGTCACCTTCGCGGGCCATTGAAGCCGATATCTGGATTAGCATTTGCACAAATCCCGCATCAATTAAATCGGAACAGGAACTCAAAACTTCTGGTTCTTGGCCGTTGGGACAGGTAAGCACTCGCTCGATTAAGTTCAAATAAGCCTCTTGGCGTTCTGGATTCATTTTGGGAGGATCTGTACAGTAAATAATTTATTATTACGTTTAACTCACTCCTGTCAATCAGGCGATCGAATAAGCGATCCCCGTCTTTCCTCTAGAAACTCCATTCAGTCAGGAATAGACAGAAGCTTAAAGAAAATCTTAAGTTTCTCCATGCTAGTTTAGTCGAGGTAAGGTGCGCTGAACATCACCCTACTATTCAAGGGAATTAGGAATATAAAAAATGAAAATAGGAATATTTTTAGGAAATCTAGGAAACCCCGCCATCTACTATCCCAAACTCGCCAAAATCACTGGCGGAGTCACAGCCAGTATTTTTCTGTGCCAATTATTGCAATGGCAATCACAACATTCCTACTTCGGCGAATGGGTGAAAACTAACAGCGCAGAAATAGAAAAAGCCACCGGTTTAAATCACGAAGAACAGGAATTAGCGAGAAAGCAGCTCAAAGTCCGATCGCTCCTCAAAGAAAAACTACAAAATCCCAACACCGACACCCTAGAACTCTGGGCGGACATTGACGCTTTCGAGGAAAAACTCAATAACTTTTGGACATCCAATCCTGCGGTAATTATACCACAGACAAGCCGCGAAAACAACAATCACCCTGTAGAAATATTCCCCGAAACATCACCCCCAAATCATGTAGTTAAAAGCGACAAATATTTCGGGCAACCCCGCCAACAAATAGCCGTTGCTGTCACGCCTCATTACCGATTTAGCGGCCCTTGGAACTCCCAAGAAGAATTGCACAACTTTCAGCGAGCTTTAGAAGCATATGCTCAAGAGCGTAATTTAGGATTCGGCAATCCTTCTGGATGGGCATTTAAAATTATTGACAGCATGACAAAAGGCTTAACCTCGACTTTTTGGGAGGAATTTCTCGCCGGAATTCCTTTAGGAGAAAGTCAGAAAGTTAAGCGAGATTGGGAAATCGAGCCGGAAGTGCCTTATCCTGCTTTTGAAGAGGAGCGAATTCAGTATTACGTCCACAAAGGAGAACCGCTGGAAGCAGCAGTCTCTAAAGCCCGTGCTGACTTGAGAAACCCGGTTTTGGGCAAAGATTTGTGGGAGGGATTTCTGCGAAAGTGCGATCGCCTTGCTGATGATGCACTCAAAGCCAAAAACCAGGGCGTTGACACACCATATCTGCCCTCTTCCTTCAACGAAAAACCTCAAATCACCAAGGATAGCGTCATGCGGAAATTAGGGGCGATCGCGCCGCAATTTGCCCTGAATCAATCCACATCTGACGCGATTCCAGAACCGCCAAAACTCGAACAAAAAGAGCCACAAACCGCCGCCGAAATCCCCAGTATTTCCTCTTTGCAAAAAGCTTACCAAACTCCTCTGGGTCGAAGTATAGTAGAAAAACAAATCGCTGCAAATCCAGACTGGGGTTACGAAATAGTTGACGGTGAAATAGTCGAATCAATCCCTTTTTAAGGAGGCTGATATGAAACGAATTAGCGATATCAATCCGCTGGGAGAAGAGCGACCAAATCCTTCTGAGCAAGAGAGAGAAAAACTGCGGGTGGAAAGGTTGCAGCGAGAAAGAGATGAAGGATATCAAAAATTAGTTGAACTCTGCAATTTAGGCGAATATGACATGGCCCAGCAGTTGGCAAATCGACATTTTAATTGGGGTTATGAAATAGTTGATGGAATTGTGATGGAAAGGATAGATTAGGTTCGCAGTTATCCCCTTTGTCACTTTCATGGGCGGGCAAGATGCCCGCCCCACAAAAAAATTAATATGTCGTGGAACAGGCATCTTGCCTGTTCCTAATAATATGGGCCGGCTCTCCGGCATACCCCACAAGAAACTGGATATGTTGTGGAACAGGCATCTTGCCTGTTCCTAAGAATGGTGCAAGTGGACTACCGCAATGTGTATGTTATAATTATAACTAAAAATTAAATAACTATTAAAATATGACGACAACTATTAATGCCAAAAACCTAACATTAGCAGAAGTACACCGTCTGTTCGGCTTTCAAAAGCAGTACACGAACTCATTTACCTCTCTGTTATCCCTTGAAGATATAACAGAACACGAACAGCAGGAACTTATACAAATTAGGGATGACTTCGATGACTACATTTCAACTGATCGAGTTTCTGAAGGACTGGTAAAAGCTCTGACTACCTTTCCCCTAATGCGATTGGCTGGCTTCTACCGCCGCCCGATTAAAATTAGTTTAGAACAAGACATCGCCGAAATTAGCATTGAAGATGAAGATACAATCATTAAAGGGCGATTTGATATCTTAGCTGTCAACAGGATAAAACCCATAAGAAGCGATACATATTTTTGGGTTTTGGTGATTGAAAGTAAAAATTCTGGAATCAACGCATTGATGGGTTTATCCCAATTGCTAACCTATGCTTATCAAAGTTTAAAATATCAAGACACAATCTGGGGTTTGACAACAAACGGAATGCACTATCAGTTCGTCAATATTCAGGGGGGCAATAACCCAACCTATCAGCTAATGCCTTTGCTAAACCTGATGGAACCCGACTCTTCAATTTTGTTGCTGCAAGTGTTAAAAGCTATTTGCAAACTATAAAAAAAGAGGCAGAGAAAATTCCCCGCCTCCAATCTGCAATGACTGTTAACCTAAAAGTTAGATTAGCCAGCCAATACTTTTTAGTAGCCTCTGGTGTTAGGCTTGTGCACGATGAAGCTCAGCACTTGGCATTGCTTCACGTTGTCAAAACCCATGACGCGGATGTAGCAGCTAGGATTTTCTTGACGGCAAGCTTGAACTTCAGCCATGATTTCTTGGACGCTGCGAGCACCAAACAAAGGCAACTTCCACAGAGTCCAGTAGCGCATTTCAGCGGCAGAGGTTTCGTTGAATTCTACGCCGGGAATGTAGCCTTGATCCAGGATGTACTGGAGTTGCTTGGCAATTTGGGCGTCTGTCAGCGGGGGCAAATAGGACAGAGTTTCGTAACGACGCTCTTTAGGTAAAGTCTTCATTTTTTGTATCTCTAAGGTGTGTGTTCGATCGCACTTGTCGATCGATTAACTCGACAAATTATCCAGATTCGGTTCAGAATCTATTGATGTTTCAGGATTACTGCTAGAAACAGACCAATTAAGTTGCGTAGTTCGCTCTAAATGCTGGCGTCTGTGTTCCATATTCGCCTGTTGAATGCCAGTACAAACCATTTCTGGCAAAAATTCCGTCACATCGTGAGCCAGATACTCTCGCACAGTCATGATCCGAAAGCCTAAATCTTGATTTTCCAAAAGCAACTCTTGAATGTAAGCTTCTCCATCTTGGATTTTGCCCTTAGTGGAAAAATCATTCAACCAGATTGCCAGAGGAGGATTGGTTTCGCTCAACTGAGCGACCACCATCCGCACGGATTGATAGGTTAGGTAACTTGCCAGCACCTTAGCGGTGTCTTTCGCAACTTGTTTGAGATCCATTTTTGACCCCAGCTCCCTCAAATTTTAGATTTTGGATTTTAGATTTTGGATGCAAACTTACTTGTAAATCTTCTTCAAAGATAAAGACTTCCC
Organism: Microcoleus sp. B6-A1; assembly: GCF_036705085.1. NCBI lineage: Bacteria > Bacillati > Cyanobacteriota > Cyanophyceae > Oscillatoriales > Microcoleaceae > Microcoleus > Microcoleus sp. B6-A1. The sequence continues at coordinate 119,799 of NZ_JAUBTU010000003.1, read as the reverse complement.
AGCAAGTTTGCGACCTAAAACCTAAAATCTCAAACCAAAAATCCTTAAAGGGTATCCATTGCCTCGAACTCAAACTTGATTTCTTTCCAGAGTTCGCAAGCAACAGCCAGTTCAGGAGACCATTTGCAAGCTTCGCGAATTACGTCGCCGCCTTCGCGCATCAAGTTGCGGCCTTCGTTACGAGCTTGGACGCAAGCTTCCAAAGCAACGCGGTTAGCAGTTGCACCAGGTGCGTTACCCCAAGGGTGGCCCAAGGTGCCGCCGCCGAACTGCAAGCAGGAGTCGTCGCCGAAGATTTCCACCAAAGCCGGCATGTGCCAGATGTGGATACCACCAGAAGCAACCGGCATGACACCGGGCATGGAGGCCCAATCTTGGGTGAAGTAAATACCGCGGCTGCGGTCTTCTTCGATGTGGTCTTCGCGCATCAAGTCTACGAAGCCCATCGTGATGCCTTTTTCGCCTTCGAGTTTACCCACAACTGTACCGGAGTGCAGGTGGTCGCCACCGGACATCCGCAAGCACTTGGCAAGCACGCGGAAGTGGATACCGTGGTTTTTCTGACGGTCGATAACTGCGTGCATGGCGCGGTGAATGTGCAGCAAAATACCGTTGCGGCGACACCATTTAGCCAAGGTGGTGTTTGCAGTGAAACCACCGGTCAGGTAGTCGTGCATGATGATGGGGGTTTTTATTTCCTTAGCGAACTCAGCCCGCTCCATCATTTCTTCGCAGGTAGGGGCAGTTACGTTGAGGTAGTGACCCTTGACTTCGCCGGTTTCTGCTTGGGCTTTTTCAATAGCTTCTTGAACGAACAAGAAACGATCGCGCCAGCGCATGAACGGTTGCGAGTTGATGTTTTCGTCGTCTTTGGTGAAGTCCAAACCGCCGCGCAGAACTTCGTAAACGGCACGGCCGTAGTTCTTAGCAGACAGACCCAATTTGGGCTTAATTGTACAACCCAGCAAAGGACGGCCGTACTTGTTCAATTTGTCCCGCTCAACGGTAATACCGTGAGGAGGGCCTTGGAAGGTTTTCAGGTAAGCAATGGGAATCCGCAAGTCTTCCAACCGCAGAGCGCGCAGAGCTTTGAAACCGAACACGTTACCGACCAAAGAGGTCAGCAAGTTGGTGACGGAACCTTCTTCAAACAAATCCAAAGGATAGGCAATGAAGCAGATGTATTGGTTGTCTTCACCGGGAACTGGTTCGATGTCGTAGCAGCGACCTTTGTAGCGGTCGAGGTCGGTCAGGAGGTCAGTCCAAACAGTCGTCCATGTACCTGTGGAAGATTCAGCAGCCACAGCAGCTCCAGCTTCTTCTGGGGGAACTCCCGGCTGCGGTGTGACGCGGAATGCAGCCAAAATATCTGTATCTTTCGGCGTGTAGTCCGGCGTGTAATACGTTAGTTTATAGTCTTGAACTCCGGCTTTATACCCAGCCTTTGATTGAGTTTGGGTTTGCGCGTAAGCCATATCTCGCTTCCTAGTATTCGCTTAATTTTTTTGCCCGATCGCAGGCTGTTAAAAATATATCAACAAAGTGTCACTCTCAAATTTTAATATTCTTTTAATCATCATAAGTATTATTTATTTTGCTTTACATTAGGCAAATATTTGTAACATATCTTATGAAATGCCAGCAGCGAAGGATGCAGGAGGAAAGGCTGGGGATCGCAGAGTGGGAAGGAATTTTGCTCGACCAAAAGATATGGTGCAGCAAGCGGAACAGCGGATCAATACGGTTTATGTAAAGAATTTAATACTTAAAAATCAGAATTTGTAATGGGTAATCGGCAAGGGGGAAGTAGTTAGAAATACCTAAAGTTATGGTTGGGAGTTAAGATCGATCGCCAGATCGATCTCAACTGTTATTCAGTATGTAGCAATCCAAAATCCCAAATCTAAAATCTAAAATCCCGTGACTTCCAGACCGCCAACTCAAAAATCGACAGCATAGCACATAATATGGACAGGACTTGTGCTCTCAAACCAAATCCGTCGTTACAGCCATTTAACCTCGCTGAAAACCGGGTTTCTGCGTTAGCTGCGCGTAAGTCTACTATGGATATTTAGCCCCATTTTTACTCTGGTTGTGCCTCACCCCCCTTCAAAAGCCGTTCACTGCATCAATCCAGATTGCCCAAGGCCCTACCCTCAGACTTGGGGCAACAATTTTTGTCATAGTTGCGGGGCTCCCCTGCGGCTAAAAAATCGCTACGTGCCTCTAGAAAGCCTCGGTTCCGGGGGTTTTGCAGCAATTTTCACAGTCTGGGACACAGAAACTGAAACCGAGCGCGTCCTGAAAGTGTTGCTCGAAACTTCCCCGAAAGCGCTGAAACTGTTCGAGCAAGAAGCTTGGGTTTTGGCACTTTTGCGGCACCCTGGCGTCCCTAGAGTCGAGCCTGACGGTTATTTTCACGTCCAAACCCAAAATTTTGCAGGCGGGGATGGAAATCCGGCGGCGAAGCGACTGCCTTGTTTGGTAATGGAAAAGATTCACGGCAAAACTTTAGAAGAGGTTCTCGACGAGCACCCTCAAGGATGTCCGCAGGAATGGGTGTTTAGTTGGCTGAGTCAAGCTGTGGAAATTTTAGAGGAGTTGCACAGGTGTCAGATTATTCACCGCGACATTAAACCCTCAAATTTGATGCTGCGAGACCCGGAATCGCCCCAAGTTTTGCTAAGCAAGGGTTTGGGCGGACTGCAATTGGTGACGATCGACTTTGGGGGAGTTAAACAGATGGGCGGTGTCGAATCCGTGGGGAAAGATTCTCGGAGTTCGACGCGGTTGATTTCGCCCGGGTACAGTCCCCCGGAACAAATTGTGGGCGGCGGTGTGGTGCCGGCGACGGATTTTTATGCGCTGGGGCGGACTTGTATTCATTTGCTGACGGGGAAGTATCCGGCGGAAATTGAAGATCCGATGACGGGGGAGTTGCGATGGCGCCACATTGTATCGGTGAGTCCGGCTTTGGCGAATTTGTTGGACGATATGGTGCGATCGAATGTGCAGCAGCGTCCGGCGACTGCTGGCGATGTTCGATCGCGTTTGCAGGAGATTTATGCTAGGAGTAAGGGCAAAATCGCGATCGCCCCAATCGGTCAAGCTATTTTAGAATTCTGCCGGCAAGTAGTGGTGGCGGGGGCGCAAAAAACGGCAAATTTGACGGTTTTGCTGTTCGGCGCGATCGCCCAAATCGTGGTAGCTTCTCTGGATACCGGCTGGGAAATGGTGCTGGGTGCCGTTGGTGGAAGTGCGGGGGCGATCGGCGGTTTGGTTTTGGGTTATGCTTCGCCTATTGGCCCGGAAATTGCCAGTTTTCTGAATGAAGGTTTGCAGCAATTAATTCCTAACATGACTTTCGCTGTCGGGCCGGAAGTGCTGCTGTTTGGATTTGCGGGGTTCGGAACTGCGATCGGTTTGACGGATGCGGGGAGTTTTCGCCAGCAAAAACAGTATTGGCTGTCTGGATTGATGGGAGCTCAGGGTTATTTGTTGGCGGGTTTGTGCTGGATGGAAGCCACAGCTTCTAGTGGTGTGCAGGGGGTTATTTTGGGAGCTTTTGCGATCGCCTCTATGACTGTGGGAATGGGTTTGCGGAGTCATCAATTAGTTCACGCTTTGGTAGTGGCTGTTTTCTCTACGGGAATGTTTCTGTTGCTGAATGCTTGGAACATTTTTCCGGGGAGTTTATTTGGGATTTTGTCACTGTCTAACGTTACCTTTGGCTGGCTGCAAGTTTGGGGCTCAATTGTGTTTTTTGGTTTGTTGGGAAGTGCGATCGGGCTTTGTTTGGGAGTCAGTCATTATTTAGTTGTGCCCGTACTCAGGTGGTTGGGATGGCGGTAGGAATTAACTAATTAAAGATTAAATAAACATTTTAAGCAACGAGCTAAAAATTACAGTTTTTGGGCGGGCAAGATGCCCACCCACAATAATTTTAATATATTGAGAGTGTAAGTTATATCGTTTCCGTTTGATTCAGACAAGTCTGATGTTAAATTTTTTAGTGCCGGGTAAACCGGCCAATAATTGCCCACACTCGACAATCTCATAAACCCGCCCCGGCCCATACTTTATGCAGAGTTGGTATTAGTTAGGTTTAGATTAGCGTAAAATCGGCGACAGTGATGTTGGCAGCAGAGACTCGATCGAGAATGGCTAATAGTTCGCCGGTATTCGCGATCGCAATGAAGGCAGAATTATTTTTTTGAGTAATTGCCAGTTGCCCAAAAGTCAGACCGTTGCTTAATAGCAGCAAGTCTCGATTGTCTTCAAAATCGATTACAGTATCAGTGCCGCCAACTGACAGCACAAATCGATCGCTCCCCCCATCGCCCCTCAAAGTATCGCTGCCCTCACCGCCAATCAGCCAGTCATCGCCCTCACCGCCGCACAGCAAGTCATTGAGACCCGCATCACCCGTTAGCGCAAGGCGATCTGTCTCTCCCAGCAGGGTGTCATTGCCATCACCGCCGCAAAGCAAATCGTCGCCCTTATCACCAAATACCTGATCGTCCCCAGCGTCACCCAAAACCGTGTCGCTACCCTTGCCGCCGCGTACTGTATCACTGCCATCGCCCCCAGAGACAGTATCGCTGCCCTTATCGCCTCGCACCAAGTCGTCGTCTGCGCCGCCAACAACGAGGTCATCGTTCTTGCCCGCATATATAGTATCGTCGCCTGCACTACCGTCGAGGCAGTCATTGCCCTCGTTACCAAACAGTAAGTCGCGATCGAGAATTGAGCCGACAGGAATGTTGCTGAAAATTCCGCCAATTATGGTGTCGTTCTCTTGTTTGCCAATGATGATATCGTTGCCAGCATTGCCGTTGATAGCGTCGTTGGAATTGGTGCCAGTCAGGGTGTCATCGCCATTGCTACCGCCAAGCGTGAAAGCAACTGAAGCAAAATTTGGGAGCACAATTCGATCGCAAATGCAGGGCGTCGGAGTTGGAGTTGGCGTCGGAGTTGGAGTTGGTGCTGGTGTAGGAGTTGGAGTTGGCGCTGGCGCTGGCGCTGGCGCTGGCGCTGGCGCTGGAGTTGTCGCAGGCGTCGGAGTTGTCGCAGGCGTCGGAGTTGGAGTTGGTGCTGGTGTAGGAGTTGGAGTTGGCGCTGGAGTTGGCGCTGGCGCTGGCGTCGGAGTTGTCGCTGGAGTCGGAGTTGTTGCTGGAGTCGGAGTTGTCGCGGCTGGAGTTGGTGCTGGAGTTGGTGCTGGAGTTGGTGCTGGAGTTGGTGCTGGAGTTGGTGCTGGAGTTGGTGCTGGAGTCGGTGCTGGAGTCGGTGCTGGAGTTGGTGCTGGTGTTGGTGCTGGTGTTGGAGTCGGAGTTGTTGGAGTCGGAGTTGTCGCAGGCGTCGGAGTTGTCGCTGGAGTCGGAGTTGGCGCTGGTGCAGGAGTTGTCGCTGGAGTCGGAGTTGGCGCTGGTGTAGGAGTTGTCGCTGCTGGAGTCGGAGTTGTTGGAGTCGGAGTTGTCGCAGGCGTCGGAGTAGTTGCTGGCGTCGGAGTAGTTGCTGGCGTCGGAGTTGTCGCTACTGGAGTCGGAGTTGTCGCCGGAGTCGGAGTTGTCGCTGGTGTGGGTACGCGGAGATCCCGCACGAAAGTATCCATAGCATTGTTAGTGTCCCCAGCCACTAGGTTGGTGGCAATAGACCTAAAGGCCACATAGCGGCCGTCCCCTGATATGGATGCCGGCTCGGATATGCTATTTCCTCCGTTGCCGTTAGGGTCTACAGAGACCAAGGTGGTGGTGCTGTTGAGGGTGTCCCGCACGAAAATGTCCGATGCGTTGGAAAACTGTGGGCTGGTTCCTTGGATCGCATATAGAGAGTCAAACGCCACATATCGTCCGTCTGCTGAGATCGATGGGCCGTTGTTGTTGTCCGAAAACAAGACGTTATTTAGACCTAATGATGATGAGATCAAAGTGGTGGTACTGCTGAGGGTATCCCGCACGTAGATCTGCCTACCGGATACATTAGTGTTGTTACCCGCCAAATTACTCTCAGAGTCAAACGCCACATAGCGCCCGTCGGCTGAGATCGACGGCCTACTAGAGCGCCGCTCCCCCTGTTTGCCGTTCGAGTCTACCGAGATGCGGGTGGTGGTTTTAGTAACGGTATCTCGCAAAAAGATGTCATTAGAGTTGTTCGTGTCCCCACTCACCAGGTTGCTGGCGTTAGACTGAAACGCCACATAGCGCCCGTCGGCTGAAATGGATGGGTTATAGGAGCTGAGATTCGCCTGACTGCCATTGGAGTCAAGGGAGATCCGGCTGGTGGTGCTGCTGACGGTATCCCGCACGAAGATGTCATACTCTGCGTTAGTGTCCCCGCTTGCTAGGTTGCTGGCCTTAGATACAAACGCCACATAGCGCCCGTCGGCTGAGATGGCTGAAGCGCCGGAGTCACCATTTCCTTCGTTGCCATTGGAGTCAACGGAGATGCGGCTGGTGGTGTTGCTGATGGTATCCCGCAGGAAGATGTCATACTCTGCGTTAGTGTCCCCACTTACTAGGTTGGTAGCAGTAGACTCAAATGATACATAGCGCCCGTCGGCCGAGATAGACGGATAGGAGGAGTTACCATTTGAGTTAGCGGAAATCAGCGTGGTGGTGCTGTTGACAGTATCCCGCAGGAAGATATCGCGCTGTTGGTTCGTGTCGTTCTTCACGAGGTTGCTGGCAACAGAGGAAAACACTACGTAGCGCCCGTCGCGTGAGATAGATATGCCCGATAAAGCCCCTGGGTCGCCCTCGCTCTGGTTGCCATTGGAGTCTACGGAAACGCGGATGACGGGGGTGGCAAACAGGCCCTGGTAGTTCGCCATTACTGTCGGTTCAAAGGCTAACGGGGTCTTAATTTGCCCGATCGCACATTCCAATTCCCAGTCCCCACCGAGTTCACGATTGCCAATAAGCTTGGCGGAGGCGGCGACATTTGCACCCGTCAAGAAAGCTAGGCGTTGAATGAACGGAACCTCTTCTCTCTCCCCGCATTCCTGCTGGTTTGGGGTAAAATCAGATGCCACATTGCAACCGTAAATCAGCACATCCGCACCATCAGTGAAAGCGCGCCGCCACTGCTGCAACAAACTGCCATATTTGTCTAAATTATGCCAACTTAGCTGCGCGTTCCCCAGTTGCAAGCTACCAGGGCTGCCGTGCGAAACAATATGAATGTTGGTAATGCCGGTGCGCGAGTCCAAAACCTCGCTAATTTGCTTTACTCCGTCCCACGCCCGATCGAGAATTATCACTTCAATTCCCGGTTTGACTCCCTTCACCAGGTTTTCCCAGTCTGCAACAGCGGGATCAACGAACATTATTGCCGATCGCGCGGTGCTGAAGCGAGGCGCCCCATTCTTGTTATCTAGGGCCTGAAGATTGGAAGTTGATAAGTTTTTCCTCGTCTTATCTTTTGATAATTTTTTTAACAAAGTAGAATTAGCCACTGGTTCTCTGCACTCCAAAACAGGTTAACAATAGATAAGTAATATCATGTCCGGTCAATTACTCGCGATCGGGAACACCTTATTGTGACCGATCTAGCCGACATGATATAAGTAAGCGCTGTAAAACTCGACTATGTTAAGTTCGCGTTCTACCCAGTTTTTTTCGTAGCATTAACACGCTAAAACCAGCCAAAGCGGACACCAAAGATGAAGTAACTGGCTCGGGGACTGGTGTAGCTGCTCCAGCAGGCGTAATTGATACATCATCTATGTAGATATCGCCACCAGTAGCACTCAAATAGTTGTATGTAATCGAAAACATCGGTGTACTTGCGTCCGGAAAGGTATTAGTGGTAGTGAATTGAAAGCTATCTGTAATCCACTGGTTATTAGAAATTGGCTTATGACACCAACCATAGTCTTTATTCAAAGCTACAGTCTTAAAAATTAAATCCGGATCGGAAAAACCGACAACTAAACATTCAATTACGTCATCCGTTTTATACCTATAGCTAAATGAATAGGTTGTATTAGGAGTTAGTTTGCTCTTGATTTCTTGACCGATAGCAGACCAATCTCCTGCAAAAGGTATCCCAGGAGCACCTCCGCCCCTGTCGTGGTGCATTTGGATGAAAGTATTGTCACCTTCAGTTACCGTAGAAATTTTTGCACCCGAAGTAAACTCTACCTTCTTCCATCCATTTAATTCGGCCGAAAAATCTCCATTTAAAATCAGATTAGCAGCAGATGCAGGATTCGCCGATAGCGATAGAGCCATAAGAGAGGCAATTTTTACAGTCATGTTTTTCATGTTTTCTCCTCATATCCTCTTTTCTGTTGTCTGTTACTCATGTAAAAAACGGCTGTTTTATGCGATATCGCTCCCCAATTAAGTTATGTAACGGAATACATAAGGCCTGGAGGAGCGATCGCAAGTTAACTTAGTGCCATTCCGTGTTTATTGCGAACGATCGAACGTTTTAACGTTGATTTTTCGTTCATCAACCCGATTTTTTGACAAAGGCGCCAGATGTAAGCGATCGAACTGTTAATACTTAAGGAAAAGTTGGCTTACGAGGCGGAAGCCCAAGAGTAGGCCCAATAGGTATAGTGGGCGCAGGAAGAGGGCTAATGAAAGGAGGTGGTTGTGGTGGTCTCCAAGTGCCCTTACCACCATCGTTTGGCAGCCTTCCACCTTGGATGGTTTGAGCTTCATCATCAGTGAGTTCAGAACACGAATCAGAGTCAAACCAATCGAGATCGTCAATTTCGAGCGTAGCCATTTAACACCTCACTACTGTTTTTCTGTTGTCTATTACTCGTCCAAAAAAAGGTTGTTGTGTGCGATCGCTCCCCAATTAAGTTATGTAAGGAAATACATAAGGGCTGGAGGAGCGATCGCGCGTTAAATTATTGCCGTTCCGCAATAGTTATTGTTGACATTTATGCAGTTTTAGCCTCCAAAATTTTTACCTTTTCGGCTAATGCCGATATGGTATTTTGTTGCTCTTTCAGCGCTTGAGTTAACACGGCAACGATATCCATCGGGCTGAGCGTTTTTCTGTCAGAAGTTGCCACTAATTCTGGGACATCTTCCGCGATAAATCCAATATGCCGATTTTTGTCGCTATCTGCTTTGAAATTGAACTTAACGGGGTTGAGGTTTTTTAATGCCTCAACGGCTTCTGAACCAGAGAGTTCGGCAATATTCTCCTTTAATTCCCTCGAAGAAGTGAGTCTCTGGTCCCTGGCATAGACATCGCCTGTGACTCTGACATCGCCGACATTGCCATTTGCTTGCAACCTCATTATTTCTTGTCCATTGTCAGGGCCTCCATTTGCTGTAAAAATGAATCTGAAGACATCATCAGTATTGTCCCCCCATGCAATCACAGCGTCTTTGCGATCTGAACCTTCATTCTTTAAGCCAAAAAAGACATTATCGGTATCCTCAGAAACTAGCGTTCCTCTTACCATCCAAGGGCGGTATCCACCAGTAGGCTGAGTAGGTAATCCGTCGGCAATATGCAACATCGATAGTGGATTATTCGCCCCGATGCCAACGTTGCCTTTGTTTTTAATTGTCAGTAAATCTCTTTTACTAGTGCCGTCATTCCAGATAAATTTCGTCTGTCCGATGTCTTGTCCGTAATGAGTAAACGCAAAGAAACTGTCATTTCCGCCGTCATAACTAAAATCATCTCCTACTCCAGAGGTTCGCAACAATTTCAGGTTTCCTCGGAACGAATCAAAGAGGTGTAATTTAGCTTCTGGATTCGTCGTTCCGATGCCAACGTTGCCAGTGGCTGTAACTGTTAGCAGATCGCCATTCAAATCTGTGAAAAGACGGGCTGTTCCGTCTGGGTTGTACCAAACAAAACGATTGCCTGCTGCTGGTTGGGCTGGCCAAGAAGGTAGGTTACGTCTCACAAAACTAAATTCAGCTACAGGCCCTGTAACTTCAATTCCTCCTTGTCCTGTTGTTGCAGCAAAGGGTCCCACTGCAACGTAGCCAGTTACAAAAAGGTTGTCGTTGATTATTGTGTCGTTAGGCGCGATTTGGTCGGAGGCGGTTTCCGGCTGGGCATTCATGTTTTGGTTAGACTTATTTTGATGCGGCAGATTTTGGTCTGACATAATTTCCTCTTTGGTATTGCAGAAAAGGTGTTGTTCTTGAAGTCATTCTGAGCAATGCTGTACCCGATCGACCAGTCGCATTTTTGAGTTTCACTCATGTGAGGGACAGGATATCCTGGTTTGTTTAGGTAACTACAGTTCCTGTCAGTAATTAGAAGCAGGCTGGTTTGCTGCTATCAAAGTTCGACTGGTTGCTGCGATCGCGCTTTCCAATCTTTAATTTTTACGAACGTTGCTGCTAATAGATGCAACCGTAGAGTAATTACGCAGCCGAGCTCGTATCATTACTCGAATGCGCGATCGGTCGGATTCGATCGGACTCTTGTTTCCCATATATCCAGAATGTCTTGCGTAAATGTCGCTAACTGCTCAATCTCGTGGCTCATTTTGCTCAACCTCGTTGCTCATTTTGCTCATTTTGCTCACTTCTCTAAGTAAAAACTCACAGTCTCTGTGTAACAAAATCTGACAAAAACTACGCATAATCCCTGGAGCTAGCGATAATGTAAGTGAAAGTGCAAGTTAATTAAGGATGAGCATGGCTTCTCTGAAATTGTCCGCTGAAGGCTTCCAAATTCTTGAAAGAGCTCGACGGCAGAAACGATGGGATAAAGGAGCAGAAGTCCTGTGCAGCGATGCTTTAACCTCAAAAGCTACTTTGAGACGGTTTTGGGCAAAGCAACCGATTCAGTACGATACTTTTATTAGAATCTGTCGGACGTTAGGAATAGAAAATTGGGAAGAAGTTGTCGATCGCACTCCAGAAAACTGTCTCCCCAGTAACAAAAAAGAGGGAGTACAGATCCCTAATCCTCTGAGTTTTACACTGCCAGAAAAGTTGCCCCCAGTTAGAAATTTTGCAGGGCGAATTCAAGAGCTGGAAACTATCAAAAATGAACTGCTAGCCCCCGATACTAAAGCAATTACAATTACCTCTGTCTGTGTGGTGGGTTTAGCAGGTATTGGCAAAACTACTCTCACTTCTCAATTAGTGCGTCAACTTCAGTCAGAAACAACACACTTTGCCACCGTAGCATGGGAATCTTTGCGTTCTGCTACAGGTATAGCCCCTGGTTTTGATTGGATTGTTGACTCGCTGTTGTTTACCCTCTCCGGTGGCGCAATTTCGACCGCCACTACCGTTCAAGATGATTATCTGAAAAAAACAGCCAGGCTGATCGAGTTACTCAAAAAACAGCCTTGTTTAATAGTGCTGGATAATGTCGAGACAGTCTTGCAAACTGGACAGGCAAATCGAGCGGGATATTTTGCTGCATCCTGCCCTGAATATGCTTGGCTCCTCAAACAGTTAGCAGAAACAGAACATCAAAGCAAAGTCATATTTACCTGTAGGGAAAATTTAGCAGAATTGCCCTGTCGCGCCACTAAAACTATCTCTCTGGGCGGATTGGATATCGATGCTGCTGTTGCCCTCCTGCAAAGTTTTGAGTTATCAGCTACTCAGTCCGAATTAACAGCACTAGCTGAAGCTTATCAAGGACATCCAAAAGCTTTGGAAATGATAGCGGCATTGATTCGGGACGACAGTGAATTTGAAGGAAAAGTAGAGAGGTTTTTGCGCGATCGCAACTGGCTGTTAATTAGAGATATTGAAAATTTAATCGATGAAGTGTTAACCCGTTTGAGCGAACCAGAACAAACTTGTCTGCTGCGAATTTCTGTCTGTCAAACATCAGAATATCCGCTAAGTTTGGCAGTAATTGTAGCCCTGATGCCAGAGTTGAGCGAATATGACTTAAAAGAAAACGTCATCCTCGCTTTAAAACGCCGACAATTTCTTGACTACGATCGCCAAAGGGAATCTTACCAATTGCATCCATTAATTCAAGAAAAAGCTTATCGCTTGCTGTGTCAACATCCCGAACAGTTCCGCATCGCTAATCAGCAAGCATACCGCTACTTTCTGAACCTTCCCCTGAAGCCTAAAACTGAATGGAAAAGTATTAATGATATTAAACCGCTGCTGTTAGCATACTATCATGCTTGTCAAGCAGAGGATTGGGATGAAGCTGCGATCGCACTTTCCGATGCTTGCGAGTCGATGCGCTACTGGAGTCATTTTAAACTCCTGATACATTTGTACAGCAAGCTGCTACCAATAGATTGGAAAACAGGAGGACAATTAGTAACTTCGGCTGCAACTCATGTGGAGATTTTGTGTCATATTGGTTTAGTATACCAGTCGATGGAACAATTTGAGAGTGCCAGCGAATATCTACAGCAAGGTTTGTCTATTGCCAGGACAAATGGAAACAAAAAAGCAGAGGCAATGACTTTATTTTACCTATCAAGTGGTCATGAATTTCTAGAAAATTATCAAGACGCAATTAAATGTTTGCAGGATTCTTTAGCAATTTCCATAAAAATTAATGAATACGAAATTGAATATAAAGTGTCCAATGCTCTTGGATATATTAACTATTACAGTGGGTACTATAATTTAGCGCTTGTATATTTTAGCGAAGCCTTAAAAGTTGCTGGTCAAAACAGTTTTCCAGAAGGAAAAGCTCTCGCATTTGCCAATTTAGCTAATACATACATAGGATTAAAAAAGTACGATTTGGCTATTAATTATTTTAACCGGTATATAGCGATCGTCTCTCAAAAACAGGATCAAATAAAATGTACAACTTATCTGTTTACCGTGGTTGGTAATTTTTGTGCAAATATCCACCAATATAAAATGGTAATAAGTTGGGTACAATACCCTTTAAAAAATCATATGAATTTGGCAGATAAATATGAGGGAATGTATCAGATCGAAGGTTTAGTAACAGCATACAATGGACTCGAAGAATATCAAAAATTTTTCGATATTTTGAGTGAATGTGTGAAGTTTGAAAGTGAGGGATATTCCAGGCATAAGGTAGATCGGGTGTATAAGTTGGGCAAACAAATCCAGAAACTAAGAGGATTTGAGCAAGCAATTGAAAATCTTCAAAGTAGCGAGATGCTGCTGAACAATATTGATAATAATGCTGGGGGCGAGAGTGCGGACACTTTAAAGGTACTCATAGAGTTAGCAAAAACTATGCTTAGATGCGTAATTGGCATACAGCCAATGATGCAATATTACTTAAATCAAGCCGAGGAAATTTGTAGAGAACTAGAGTTACCGCTGCTGACAGAGATCCAAAAAATTCAAGCAGATTTGCAAGAAAATTAACAGATAGCGATAAACAGTTGACAGTTGACAGTTGACAGTTGACAGTTGACAGCGAGGTTTTTAGGATGGGGATTTATACCCCACCTAAAAAAAATTAGCCCTGAAAGCTAGGGTTTTAAACCCCTGAATTTTGATAAACTAAGGGTTGGGGATTAAAATAAACAGGGAGCAATCACAGAATTACTTTGTTGATGCGTATTCAATCGCCTAATTATCTATTTGATTGTGCCTTTGTTAACGTGATTTACGCACTCCGACCCAAGAAACCGGGTTTTTACCGAATCTACGCACTGCAACGAATTATTTTCAGAAAAACCCGGTTTCTGGACTCTTTCGTAAGTGCTAGTTAAGATGATGGAGATGGAAGTAGGAATTAATGCCAAATCGCTATGCCGATCGAGTCGTTATCAATTAAGTCTGTCTCAAAATTTTCAATGGTTGGTGCTCTGACGATCGCCCTTGTCCTCAGCAGCCCCAATCTAGCCAAAGCCGAATCGCGAGAACAAGCCGTCGATCGATTGACCGATTTCTTATTCTACAGGGTTAATCCTCAGTTAAACAATCGCAAACTCCAAGCGGGCGATCGCGAATATAGCAATCAATGGCGGAGATTGCGCGAAGCGATCGATCCGCGAGTCAAGTCGGTACAAGAAGTATGCTTTAGGCCCGCCCCAGGAGATACAGGATGGGAATTCACGACAATTAACGGCGAAACCTACGAGCAAACCTACGATTTACTTGCAGATACAATTTTTTATAGCCGCCATCCTCAACGAACCGGACAGCCCATTCCCAAAAGCGATCGGATCGGCATTAGTGAATGGTCAGCAATTCGACGCGAAATGTATATTTCCAATTGTGGACTGTGAGACTCGATCGCCTTATACCAATTCACTATGAAGATACACTAAATGAGGCTGATGTCTTTGTTGTTGGAACTATATCCTTAGCGTTATATTAAATGCAGCTTCATAGTAAATTGGTATTACAGCGCACCATTTATCGAAGATAACTCCTAGAGTAGAGGTCATCTCTACATAACTCTGTAAAAAGAAAGGTTTTAAACCGATGAGTATGAAAAGTTGGATCTGCGATCGCACTCTTATTACAACCAGAATTATTGCAGCCTTGCTTGGACTAATCGCCCTTGGATCTACAAGTTTTGCCCGTGCTGCCTCACAGCAACAAATTTCCAGCATAAATAGTGCAAACCTCGATACAACAAGTAAAAAAAATTACCTGAATAATCCCGAAGAAAATTCAACAATCGAGGCTTTAAATAAAAAAGTTCAAGTCAGCCTTGAAAATTCTGTAAACGCCCCTAAAAAAATACCTCTTCAACAAGGTATGCCATACAAAGAGGCGCGCCAAATCCTGATTCAACAACGGTGGCAGCCAAGCTTACAGGGTCAACCCAACCTCAGAGATCGTTCGGTTAAAGAGCTATTTGATTTGGGATATAAAGAGATTAAGGATTGTTCTGGTACAGGAGAGGGGCCTTGTCGTTTTGAGTTTATCAATCAACAAGGAGAACTGCTAGTTATAGTCGCTACGACAAGAGGTTCTGAAAATACAAAACGTTTTGTGAGGAATTGGTGGCTTGAGAAAAAGACAGATAGCAATCAACAAAAATCGTCATCAAACATAATTGAAGAAGGTCGTTATTGGTTGGGAGGTACGGATCAGGGTTTAGAGGTCAAGGGAAAACAATATCGATATTATGACGAGTCTAATATCGAGCGACCGTGGCAACCTCTCTCTGAGTTACAATCTATCAAAAAAGGCGTTGTTTTTGATGGAAATAATTATTGGTGCTTATCTACGCTCGCACCTAAAACAGGAGGAATTTCTTGTTCTAAAAATGGATGGCAATAGAAGATTTATTACCAGCTATATCGGAAAAATTGACAACTTTTATTGGTTTTATCGTGCTAATTAAATCACTTTCAATTAAGTTAAAACCGAAGTTCTTAGGGGTCTGTGCATTAGCTATAGCCCTTGTACTCGGTGTTGCCAATCTAGACTGTGCTACAGCGCGCGATTATGAATCACGCACTCAAGCTGTGGATAGGTTTACGGATTGGTTTTTTTATAGAGTGAATCCTCAATTAGGAGGTCGCAAATTGCGTTCTGACGATTCTTCTGCCTACATCCGCGAATGGAATGCTATTCGTAATACAGTCGATCGAGAAATGATTACTACACAAGGAGATTGCGTCGGTGATGCTTTCTGGGACTTCGATTATCGTTCTCATGGGCGATCGCTAGATCGGATTGCAGATACAATTTGGGATATCCGCGATCCATCGGGTGACAAAACTCGTGCAGATGTTTCTAAACAAGAATGGCAGAATCTTCGTCAATCAATAATTAGAGAGCATTTTTGCTATTAAGTTGCCATATTTGTCAACCCAATTTAAACAATAATGAACAACAGCGCTTTTAGTGACAAATATTGTTAAAATGTAAAAGAGGCAACCTCGATTGTAGATCATTTAGTCAAAAAGCAACGGAAACATTCTATAGCAAAACAAAAGGATAAAAAATGGGCCGAGTCACCGCAACAATAACCGTCACCAATCACATAGATGAAATTCTGGGAGAAAGAGGGTTCATCCCCGCAGAGCAAATACGCTCTATCACCATCGATAACGTCTTAGTCGATACAGGCGCAACTCGACTTTGCTTACCAGCAGATATTATCAGTCAGTTGGGTTTGCCAATGCTAGGTGAAATCGACGGACATACGGCAATAGGAACCAGAAAATTTCGTCTGTTCAAAGATGTCACTCTTGCCGTAGCTGGACGAGAAGGCAGGTATGATTGTGTAGAAATTCCCGCAGGAGAAGAACCTTTACTGGGCTTAATTCCCCTCGAAGATTTGGGTTTAGAACCAGACTTGAAAAATCAGCGGTTGATTGTTTTGCCAGCAGAGGGGATGCAAAGCTATATTCGCGTGTAAAATCCAGATAATGTCCATCTCTTTAGTCCGCGCAGGCGGACTTGGTTTGACAAGAAGCGGTTTCCAACCGCCGAATTATTTAAATATCTAATTATCTAAGAGTTAACGAAAATGTCAGTCACTACTCATCAATTAATTCAGTGGAAACAACAAGGGCGGTCAATTGTTGCCCTGACAGCTTATGATTATGCGATCGCCCAACTCATCGATCAAGCAGGCGTAGATATCATCCTAGTCGGCGATTCCCTCGCCATGACAGTCTTAGGCTACGACACAACCCTACCCATAACCCTTGATGAAATGCTGCACCACGCTAAAGCAGTGCGTCGTGGAGTTAAACAAGGATTAATAGTTGTCGATTTGCCGTTTTTGACTTACCAAGAAAGTCCCCAGCAAGCCATGCACTCGGCCGGGAGAGCTTTGAAAGAAACCGGCGCTCAAGCTGTAAAATTGGAAGGTGGATATCCAGCAATGGCCGCCACAGTTTCGCAGCTAACATCCGCCGGAATTCCGGTGATGGGACACGTCGGTTTAACTCCGCAGTCGGTACACCAACTCGGCTACAAAAAACAAGGAAAAACGGCCCAAGCAGCTGATCGCATCATAGCAGAGTCGATCGCCCTTCAAGAAGCCGGTGCCTTTGCGATCGTGCTAGAACACATTCCCGCAGACTTAGCCGCTCAAATTACCCAAAAATTAACTATTCCCACCATTGGTATCGGCGCCGGGCCACACTGCGACGGTCAAGTTTTAGTTACTTCCGATTTGTTGGGACTTTCGGAAAAACAGCCGCCTTTTGCTAAAGCTTACGCCAATTTGCGAGAAACAATTACCCAAGCTGTGAAAGATTATTCCCTTGAAGTGAGAGAACGAAAATTTCCTAATTCGTAAAGATTTTATAGTTGGGATCTTTCGGGTTTAGGAGATTGCGGGTTTTCCCCAATTATTGTCGGTGAAACCCGCCCTGCAACTTTTTGGAAAGCCTGCTATATCTCAGCCATAACAAAGTTTGACAAACTTTGACATTCCTGCTAAAATCTGCTTAAATACATCACAACCTCAACTCAGCTATGAATGTATCGCTGACACCTGAATTAGAAAAATTTGTTCGGCAAAAGGTCAACACTGGCAGGTATTTATCGGCTAGTGAAGTAATTCGGGAAGCATTGCGACTGCTTGAAGAGCGAGATATGCAGCGTCAAATGCGGATCGAAAAACTTCGCCGAGAAGTGGCTGTTGGTATTGAGCAATCGAATAGAGGAGAAACTTTTGATGGCGAAGAAGTAGTTGCAGAACTTCTGGAAGAAATAGAATTAGAAGAGCGGGAAATCAATGAGTAGGTATTTTCTTAGCACTCAAGCTAAGTATGATTTGAGGGAGATTAAAAATTATATTGCTCGCGATAATATTGCAGCAGCGAGGCGTTTTGTTGAAACCTTTAGAAACCAATGCAATTTAATTGCAAAATCTCCTAGAATGGGACGGAGTTATGAAGAACTAGCACCGGGATTGCGCCGTGACAGCTATTGGAAACTATATCATCTTCTACCCTCCCCTTGAAAATGGGATTGCAGTTGAACGCCTGCTGAGTGGCTACCGCGATCTAGAAGCTCTATTATGTGAGAATGGCGACAACTAATTGACATTTAAAATTAGTGGATCGCCTTCTCTCCCCAGAATCTATCGCATTTTTAAAATCGAACGATCCCTAATTTATCTAATCCCCAGACTGGCTCTTTTCCTCCTTTTCCTTCTCCTTCTCAACAGCTTCATCCTCAGATTGACCAACCCCTTCCTTAAAACTCCGCAGCGTTTTCCCCAAAGCATTTCCCAACTCAGGAATCTTCTTGGGGCCGAAAATTAGTATGGCCACCACCGCAATAATGCCCATTTCGGGCAATCCCAGACCAAACATACAAAATCTCCTCTAAAACTTGCTCGATCGTAAGTCAATCTTAAGTCAATCTACTGATATTGTTAAAGTATCTACCTTTTTTCCTGCATCTTGCAACAGTAGAATCAAGTTTAATTAAGCTATCGCACGATAAATAAGAATGTTAGAAACATCCCAGCCTTCTCTACGCGAGCAACAGCACCATCTCATCCGCGATTTAGCAGACCGGATGGAAGCAGTATGGCACCGCTATCTCGACCTCGAACCCTACCACCTGCCCGCTGAGTTGGGATACGTAGAAGGCCGCTTGGAAGGAGAAAAACTGATCATTGAAAACCGCTGCTATCAAACGCCCCAGTTCCGCAAAATCCACCTTGAACTCGCTAAAGTCGGGCCGGTACTTGACATTCTGCACTGCGTGATGTTTCCCAGACCGAATTATGCTTTGCCGATGTTCGGTACGGATATCGTAGCAGGCAAAGGCCAAGTTAGCGCCGCGATCGCAGACCTTTCTCCCCTCAATCGAGATCGAACTTTGTCGGAAACCTACCGAACCCAACTGGAAATTTTGCCGATTAAGCAATTTTCTTGTCCCCGCCAAATTCCCGAATGGGGGGATATTTTCTCAGAATTTTGCCTGTTTGTGCGGCCAGAGTCGATCGAAGAAAACAGTCGGTTTTTGGATATTGTTGAATCCTACGTGGAAATTCACTGCAAACAGGCAGTCGCTTCCGAACCAGTCTCTGCCGCCGAAGCCTCGGAAATTCTAGACGCTCAAATTTACTACTGCACCCAGCAGCAGCAAAACGACAAAACCCGCCGCGTACTCGAAAAAGCTTTCGGTCAAGATTGGGCTGAACATTACATGACCGAGGTGCTTTTTGATATCCCTAAATAGCTGAAATTGGTTTACAATACTTCACAGTAGGTGAAAAAAACTTAATCAGGAAATCACCTACTTTATAAGTAATGGTAAAGGAATCACGGCTCAAGGATAAATCATTTTTAAAACCCCCAGGGCGAGGAATTATCGGTTTAGCGATCGGTGCAACTCTCATTACCACAGGAGTCGGTTTTTGGCAAGTATCTCAACTTAAAAAAGCCGAAGAGTTAAAGGCTGCTGCAGCAACGGCTGCTGCAACTTCCGTCGCCACCCGCAACAGCGTTACCGCTTTGGGTAGGTTGACTCCGCAGGGGGAAGTGATCAAATTGTCGGCCCCTTCGGCGTCGGAGGGAGCAAGAATTGAACTTTTGCAGGTGGAAGAGGGCGATCGAGTCAGTCAAGGACAAATCATAGCAGTTCTCGATACGCGCGATCGGCTCCAAGCAATCCTCCAACAAGCCGACAAAGAAGTCAAAGTCAAACAAGCAGAATTAGCGAAAATTCAAGCAGGCGCAAAAACAGGCGTTGTCGGCGCCGGGAAAGCCGAAGTTGCCAAGTTTCAAGTTCAACGTCAAAGAGAAACCGAAGGCGAAGCAGCGAATGTCGCCCGCTTAGAAGCTCAACTGCGAAGAGAAACCGAAGCTGAACAAGCTAACGTCGCCAAATTCGAGGCACAACTCCAAAGAGAAACCGAAGCCGAACAAGCTAATCTTGCCAAATTTGAGGCACAACTAGACAGAGAAACAGAGGTGCAGCAATCCAAATTGGCTAGGTTAGAAGCTCAATTGCGCGGCGAAATTGCCTCTCAAAATGCTACAGTCGATCGGCTAAAAGCCGAATTAACCAACGCCGAAGCCGAGGAACAACGCAATAAAGAACTCTCCGAAACAGGTGCAATTTCTGCTTCCGCCTACGACACCAAACGCTTAGCAGCAGAGACGGCTCGCCAGAGAGTCAAAGAAGCTGAAGCCATATTAGTAAAAACAGTGCAAACATTGCGTGAGGAAATAGTCGAAACTAAAGCAACAATCAAACAAACAGTAGAAACAGGCCAGCAGGAAATCAATCAATCGCGAGCCAATCTCAGACGCAAGTTAGAAACAGGTAGGCAGGAAATTAACCAAGCTAGAGCCACCTTAAATCAAAAGATAGAAACTGGTAGAGAACAAATTAATCAAGCCGAAGCAATACTCAAACAAAAAGCAGAAACCGGCCAAGAAGAAATCAATCAAGCCAAAGCAAATCTCGACCAAATTGCCGAAGTACGTCCCGAAGACGTGCAAGCAGCCCAAGCAGCCGTAGAAAGTGCGATCGCCACCAAACAAAAAGCTCAAGTAGACTTAAACTTAAGTTACGTCAAAGCACCCGTATCCGGCTACATCCTCAAAGTTCACAGCCGACAAGGAGAAGGTGTCAACACTCAAGACGGCATCGTAGAACTAGGCGGCACCGACCAAATGTACGCCGTAGCAGAAGTTTACGAAACCGACATCGCCAAAGTGCGAAACGGCCAGCGCGCAACAGTCACCAGCCCCGTATTTGCAGGTACTTTGGCAGGAACAGTCGCTCGCATCGGCAAACAAATCAGCAAAAAAGATGTCCTAAATACAGACCCCGCCGCCGACACCGACGCGAGAGTTATCGAAGTAAGAATTCGCCTCGATCCGGCATCGAGCAAAAAAGTTGCAACGCTAACAAACTTACAGGTTGAAGTTAAAATAGACATCTAAAATGGGTAATTGGTAATTGGTAATATCATGTCCGATCGAGTGACCGCGATTAAAAGGGCGGGTTTTTGAGATTGTCAATTATTGGCAGATATTTTGCGTGAACCCGCCCCTACCGTATTAGGGGTAATCGACGGGACATAATATAATTGGTAATTGGTCAGAGGAGTTCTTCCCTCTTCCTCCTTCCTTATTCCTTCTTCCTTCTATCCTTTACATCCGTTACATCCGTTACATAATCCGTTGCCGATCTTCCTTCATTGTATGGCCAAAATACCACTAGCTTGGGCACAATTAACCCGCGAAAAAATGCGCTTAGCCGTCGCACTAGCCGGCATTGGCTTCGCCGACTTGCTAATGTTTATGCAGTTCGGGTTTAGAGACGCGCTATTTGAAAGCTCCATCACCTTTCACTCACAGTTAAAAGGGGATATTTTTATCACCAGCACCCAGTCTACGGCTTTAATAGCCATGAAAAGTTTTCCCCAGCGTCGCTTGTATCAAGCTTTGAGTTTTGACGGCGTTACAGCAATTAGTCCCGTATATTTAGGCTTTGGATTGTGGAAAAACCCCGACCCCAACCAGCGAAATACTCGGCAATTGATGGTCATAGGTTTTGACCCCGCTAATCCCATCTTTGATCTACCTGAAATCCAAAATAATTTGGACAAAATCAAAATTTCCGATGTGGTTTTATTTGACCAAGCTTCCCGGCCGGAGTTTGGGCCGGTAGCAGAATATTTCAAACAGGGAAAAGTTGTTGAAACTGAAGTTGACAATCGCCGCGTTAGGGTAGATGGTTTATTCACTATAGGGGCCTCTTTCGGTGCCGACGGAAATCTTGTCACCAGCGATTTGAACTTTATGCGGATTTTTTCGACGCGGAGAACAAGAGGTTTAATCGATATAGGTATTGTTCACTTGCAGCCGGGAACAGATGTTAAGGCTGTTGTTGAGAAAATGAGGGCAACTTTGCCGAATGATGTGAGAATTTCTTCTAAAGAAGAGTTTGTAAATATTGAGAAAAAGTATTGGGAAGAAAGTACGGCGATCGGATTTGTTTTCACTCTCGGCGCGGCAATGGGATTTATCGTGGGGATAGTGATTGTTTACCAAATTCTTTATACTGATGTTACCGATCATTTACCAGAATACGCTACGCTGAAGGCGATGGGATATAAGGACATTTACTTTTTGGGTGTGGTGTTTCAAGAGGCTTTGATTTTGGCAATTCTTGGTTATTTGCCGGGGTTTGGGGTTTCTGTGGTGCTGTACAATTTAGGGAGAAGTGCGACAAGTTTGCCACTGTACATGACTTTGATGAAAGCTGGGACTGTTTTTGCAATGACAGTTGTCATGTGTTGTGTATCCGGGGCGATCGCAGTTAGGAAGTTGCAGGCGGCAGATCCGGCGGATATTTTTTAAGGAAGTCAGCAGTCATTAGTCATCAGTCATTAGTTATTTGTTCTGTCTAATAACCAATAACCAATGCCCACTTCTTTTCCCGATCGGGCATTGGAATCTGTGCCGATCGAACGCTATGCTAGAGGTGAGTAAGCTGTAGTGCATTTAAATTGTAGATTTCGATCGCATATCAAAAATCGTCAAATCCTCGGACCCTCTCCCCGAATCCCCCTCTCCCTCGGTTATACGCTATGACACAAAGCTTCAACCCCACAGCGTTGCCTCCCGCCTTTCCCGATCACACGCAACTCCCAGAATCTGACGGCACGTTTGTGAAAAACTTTCAAGAACATCCCCAGAGTATCCTGCTCACAGACTCCCTGGAAATTACGCTGCAAAATCTTCATCCTGACGGACAATATGCGATCGGGCAAGATTGCGGTATCTACTGGCGCGAAACTGACCCTCCAGAAAAGGGTGCAGAAGCCCCTGACTGGTTCTACGTCCCCAACGTTCCGCCGAGATTAGACGGGCAATACCGCCGTTCCTACGTGCTGTGGCGCGAGTATATTGTGCCACTGATTGCGATCGAATTTGCTTCGGGTGATGGTTCTGAAGAACTCGACAGCACTCCCTTATCTGCTCTACCATCCGGGGGAAACCAGAAACCGGGAAAGTTTTGGGTATACGAGCGGATTATCAGGATTCCCTACTACGCTATTTACAAGATCCAAACCAGTGAATTAGAAGTCTATAACTGTGTGAATACTCGATATCACCGCTTGGAACCGAACGATCGCGGACATTACCCGATCGACCTGATGGGAGTAGAGTTAGGTGTATGGTCGGGTAGCTATCAAAATCAGACGCAGCAGTGGTTGCGCTGGTGGGATAACCAAGGCAATTTATTGCTGACAGGAAGCGAGCGAGCTAGGCTTGAAAGCCTGCGCGCCGAACAGGAACGCCAACGGGCAGATAGCGAACGAGAACAAAAAGAGCGATTGGCGGCTTATTTGCGATCGCAGGGAATCGATCCCGATCGTATATGAGACTGGTCTGTTGCTCTTTTTAAATCTAGCCATTACCATGAACACAGTACCAGTTGTCTCAATTAAAAATCTCAACCATTCTTTCGGCGAAGGTCAACTTCGCAAACAGACATTATTTGATATCAACCTCGAAATTTATCCGGGCGAAATTGTGCTGATGACAGGGCCTTCGGGGTCTGGTAAAACAACATTGTTAACCTTGATTGGAGCTTTGCGATCGATCCAAGAAGGTAGTCTGAAAATTCTCGGCCAAGAATTGCGGGGAACGGGGAAAAATAAATTAGTTAACGTCCGCCGCGACATCGGCTATATTTTCCAAGGTCACAATTTGCTCAAATGCTTGAGTGCTAGACAAAACGTGCAAATGTCTTTAGAACTGCACAGCCATCTTTCTCGCCAAGAAACTAATGATAAAATAGAAGGAATGCTGGAAGCTGTGGGGCTGGGAGACAGAATAGATTATTACCCCGACAGTCTTTCTGGCGGACAAAAACAAAGAGTTGCGATCGCCCGCGCATTAGTCAGCCAGCCGAAATTAGTATTAGCAGACGAACCCACAGCAGCCCTAGACAGTAAATCAGGTCGAGATGTGGTAGAAATCATGCGAGGTTTGGCCAAAGAACAGCACTGCACTATTTTGCTTGTCACCCATGACAACCGCATTTTAGACATAGCCGATCGCATTATTCACATGGAAGACGGCTACCTCGCACAAGACACATCCACAACGGCTGCCACAGGCGTTCTTTCGGGAAAATAATATTAATTCACCTCAACTTATTTCCGAGAACCGGGACGCTTTCCTCCTACCTTGGTAGGACTTTTTGTTGTACCTTTGGCTGGAGTTTTAGAACTACTTTTGCCGTTTTTTTGGCCTTTTGTTCCTGTCAACTGGCTGTCAAGGTCATTTGCAGGTCTGCCCGCAGGCGTTCTCGTAGTCCTAAAGGTAACATTCACCCCTTCATTCGACTGTTCCAGCACCAACATCGGCGTCGGCTTGGCTTTTTGATCCCACTCAATATGAACGATGCGACCTTGAATTGTCGGCTGCCAACTGTCGTGGTCGTCTGAAGGACTCAGATAAGTTTCCAAACAGTCAATAATTTGATTAATTGTCGCTGATGTTGCCTGAGTCGGCAGTTTCATCAGCTTAATTTGAATCCGAAACAGCACTCGTTTTTCTATTTTTACTGCGGGATCGCCAGTTTCGTATTCGATATCAAACATCGAATCTACTTGCCTGCCGCTGCCGGCATTCCCGTTTTTATCTCCCACTGCAGCCTGAGTCGGACGCAGGGCAATACTAATTTTCTCTTTGACTTTTACCTTAATCTGGTTCACAATGGCAAAGTGAAAGACTTCTTCCGCCATCCGCATTCTCAGGTAGTCTAAATTAAAGTCTCGCGAGTGGATAAGGTCGGGATTCTTTTCCATCTTTGACATGGTTTCCAGAGCCATTTTGTATTTTTTCTGGAGTTCTCGATTTCTAAACTCCTCAAATTTGAGCTTTTTACTCAAATCGTCGAGTTTTAGCTTGGTAAACACCGCTAAACCGATAAGCAATAACAACAGTAATCCCGCCCCTCCTATTAAGAGTTGGTCTGAGGACGGATGTCCGGGTTTAGCCTGTTTAGGTTTGGGAGAGGCTACTGCCAACCTTGGTTCTACAAGGATTATTTGGGTTGACATGGGCTTTTAAAGGGTAAAATTTGACGCTATATTTATACAGGACTCCAGAGTAGAGCTGGTAGTGCAACTGGATCAACTAACATTGACATTATTCCACCATCATCTTGGTACAACTGGATTTCTGCAACTGGAGCACGCACCCTCTAATTAATACTTTATCTTTAACTGCAAGCAGGTTTCCGAAATATCGGAAAATCCCGCGCTGGTACTGGCCAATAGAAATGGTGAATTGTCTGTAATATATTATACCAATACAGCTAAAAAAATGTTGGTTCGGCGGTCTCCGTTTCTAGCAAAATAAAAAGAAATACACATAAATTAATAGTAACTCTGGGAGCGAGCAGCGGAAAACATCACGGAGAACAGCCGATCGCCCGGACGATCGAGAGGCGGACGTTGGGAGAGTGCTAATTCCTGCTGTTGGCTCACGGACGCTGTGCAAGCCCACCGGGCGGCTGGCTGTGAGAGTCGAGCTCTCTTTGCGATCGAACAACGTCTCCTTAGCTAAGATTACAGCTAATACCACCAATATTCGATCGTGACCTACGAACCCCTGCATCACAAATATCGCCCTCAGACATTTGCCGAATTAGTCGGTCAAGAGGCGATCGCCCAAACCCTCACCAGCGCCATCCTACAAGAGCGCATAGCACCAGCATATCTATTCACCGGCCCCAGAGGCACCGGTAAAACCTCTAGTGCCAGAATTTTCGCCAAATCTCTCAACTGTATTTCTACGGTTGCCCCCACCCCCACACCCTGTGGCAAATGCAACGTTTGCCAAGAAATTGCCCGAGGTTCGACACTAGATGTCATCGAAATTGACGCCGCCAGCAACACGGGAGTAGATAACATTCGGGATTTGATCGAACGAGCTCAATTTTCGCCCGTACAGTGCCGCTATAAAGTATATGTAATCGACGAAGTTCATATGCTCAGTACCCAGGCATTTAATGCCTTATTAAAAACATTAGAAGAGCCGCCCGATCGCGTTGTATTCGTTCTCGCCACAACCGACCCACAAAGAGTATTACCAACTATTATTTCTCGTTGCCAAAAGTTCGACTTTCGCCGCATCCCCCTCGAAGCAATGATTGCTCATTTGCACAAAATTGCCCAATTAGAAAATATCAATATTGCCAGTGATGCAGTACAAATGGTTGCTCAAATTGCCCAAGGAGGTCTACGAGATGCCGAAAGTTTGCTCGACCAACTGAGCTTATTTCCAGGTCAAGTAACAGTTGAAAAAGTTTGGGATTTAGTGGGTGCAGTCCCTGAAAATGACTTAATGGATTTGCTGCAAGCTATTGATAAAGATAACGCTACAGCACTAATAGACATGACTCGCCACCTCATGGATCGCGGCCGGGAACCGCTAATCGTGCTGCAAAGTCTCGCGAGCTTTTACCGAGATTTGCTAATAGCCAAAGCTGCCCCGAAACGGTCAGATTTAGTAGCTTTAACATCGGCCACTTGGGAAAAACTGGGGGATTTTGCCCGCCATTGGGATGCGGAGTTGATTTTGGCAGGTCAGAAACATTTGCAAACCCACGAAGTGCAAATTAAAAATACCACTCAGCCGCGTTTGTGGCTGGAAGTAACGCTGTTGGGATTGTTGCCCTCAGCAATTAGAACTCAGCAGCAACCGGCAGCCGAACCAGCGAAAAATGTTGCTCCATCAGCACAAAATTACCCCCCCCAACCAAGGGCGGGCACGGGGGCACCGCCCCTACAATCGGGGGGAAGTCAGACATCTAATATTGAACAATCTTCTGTTCCCAATTCGCAAAATCCTCCACCGAATTCGCCGCCTGTGGCTAATCGGATAGAAAGCACACCTCCTGCTGCAATTCCCGCACCTGTACCAACTGCTGAAACGAATCAAACAAATTATTCACCGACTAATTGGGCCGATGAAATCGATTTAAATCGAGTGTGGGAACAGGTACTTGACCGCGTGCGGCCGCATGGAACTCAATCGCTGCTTCGCCAACATGGACAGCTAGTAATTTTTAGCAATGATACTGCTCATGTTAAGATTAGTTCGCAGCCGTTGCTCAATATGGTTAAAGACAAAGTAGCTAATATTGAAGAAGCTTTTTTGCAAATTTTTAACCGTCGAGTAACAGTAAAGGTGGGCTTGACAAATCCCGCTGAAACTAAAAGTTCCCGCGCCAAGGATTTGCCCACTTCTAACGGACTTGGTGGCGAAAATCCCAGGAATTCTCATCCTGTGAGTGATGCTGGCCAACAGGTGCAGAACTCGCCGGCTTCTGAAATTACAGATGATTTTTTGGGCAAGGGTAGAGAAGAACAAAAACACCCGCCAGCGGCTGAAAATACCGCCGTTAATGTGCCGGCAATTTCCGAATCGCGATCGCCCACAAACGGTTCTACAGACTCTCAAAATGACTCTAAAGCTCAGGCTATAGCGGTGCGTGATGATGCTCAATATGTCGCGAATACGGCTAGGCAATTGGCTGCTATGTTTGACGGGGAAGTAGTCGATTTGTCGGATGACTTGGAGATTTGGGAGTCGGAAACTTTTAGATTGGAATCTGAACCGGATTTGTCCGAGTTATCTTCTGAGTTAGGTGAGGATGATTTTATAGATTGGTAAATGAGAATTGGGCATTGGGCATTGGGCATTGGCTTGATACAGCATATTCGGTGGTTTATGAAGTACAGTAGAAACCTTAATTGCGTGCTGTTAATCTGTAGGGTGCGTCGCTACGATATCTTGGATATAACTTACAGATTGACGGGTGGCGACGCACCGATGCTTGCCATCAGATTATGTGTACCACATATACATGGAATATGCTGTATCATATCAATTCCGGTTGCACTCTTGGACATGATAGAGGAGACGGCAGTGCCATCTCCCTACAATGTTATTTTGGGTAGGGAGACGGCACTGCCGTCTCCTAATTTCGGCTACTAATAATTTCGATGCAGCCGGAAACGATATGATATGTTGTACCATGCTCAAGAACAGGCTTTCCGGCCTGTTCCACAAAGAGTGAATTTTCTTGTGGGGAGTATGGGTGGGGCAGGAGAGCCCGCCCTAAAAGACTTATTGACAATGTGAAAACTTTTAAGCTGACTCTGGCTTGGGCAGCGAAGACGGAAGTACCAACAACTCAGCAGTCGATCGCTTCTCGACCATTTCCTTAGTAATCGTACACCGGGCAACATCCTTGCGCGACGGCAACTCGTACATCACATCCAACATCAATTCTTCGACAATTCCCCGCAGCGCCCGCGCTCCAGTTTTGCGGCGGTATGCTTCCTGGGCGATCGCCCGAATCGCCTCCGGCTTAAAGTCCAACTGCACATTATCCATCTTCAGCAGCTTTTGATACTGCTTAACCAAAGCATTGCGCGGCTCAGTCAAAATCGCCATCAGCGTTTCCTCATCCAGCGGCTCTAACACCGCAGCCACCGGCACCCGCCCAATAAACTCAGGAATCATCCCAAACTTCACCAAATCATCCGGTTCCAGTTGCTTGAGTACATCAGCAGCCCGCTTTTCCTTCGGCTGAGCCTCTCCGGGCTGAATAAAACCCATTGACTTTTTACCCGTTCTCTGCTCTATCACTTTCTCAAGACCGACAAAAGCACCGCCGCAGATAAACATGATATTGCTAGTGTCAATTTGGATGCAGTCTTGGTAGGGATGCTTGCGCCCACCTTGGGGAGGTACATTCGCGATCGTCCCCTCAAGCATTTTCAGCAGCGCCTGCTGCACGCCTTCCCCAGACACATCCCGCGTAATCGAAGGATTTTCGCTCTTGCGGGCTATTTTGTCAATTTCATCAATATAAATAATTCCGCGCTGCGCCTCTTCCACGTCCATATCTGCCACTTGCAGCAGCCGCAGCAAAATATTTTCCACATCTTCCCCGACATAGCCCGCTTCCGTCAGCGTCGTCGCGTCAGCCACCGCAAACGGTACGTCTAGCATATCCGCCAAAGTCTGAGCCAGCAGAGTTTTGCCGCAACCAGTCGGCCCGATTAACAAAATATTCGATTTTTGCAGTTCTACTTCTTCCGGCGGGTGCTTGCCGCTATTTTTGGCATGGATAAAGCTGAGGCGCTTGTAGTGGTTGTAAACTGCCACCGAGAGCACCTTTTTCGCCTCATCTTGCCCGATCGCATTTTCGTCGAGATAATTTTTAATTTCCCTCGGCTTGGGAATTTGGCTCAGCGACATACTTTTGCCCGAAGTAGCGCGGCGCTTTTGCGTCGTTTCCTGCTTCGGAGCCACCGCCGCTGCGGGTACTGCACTCGAATCAAACAACTCCTCATCTAAAATTTCATTGCACAAGTCAACGCATTCGTCGCAGATATACACCCCGGGCCCTGCGATCAACTTGCGTACTTGCTCTTGAGACTTGCCACAAAACGAACATTTTAGATGGGAGTCGTACTTAGACATAACAGCCTCTTAATTCAGTGCAGTGACATTCTCTCCCGCCGTCGGAAGGTTTTCCTTAGCGATAACTCGATCGACCAAACCGTAATTTTTGGCTTCCTCGGCTGACATAAAAAAGTCGCGCTCTGTATCCGCCTCTAATTTGTCGATCGGTTGACCTGTGTGGTGCGCTAGCAGTTGATTCAGCTTACGCTTATGATAAAGGATTTCTTTGGCTTGAATCTCAATATCAACTGCTTGACCTTGAGCGCCTCCAAGCGGCTGGTGAATCATAATCCGGGAACTCGGAAGAGACATCCGCTTACCGTGAGCTCCTGCTGTCAGCAGAAATGCGCCCATACTCGCTGCCAAACCGTAACAAATCGTCACCACATCCGGGCGGATTTGCTGCATTGTGTCATAAATTGCCATGCCGGCAGTCACCGAGCCGCCGGGGGAATTAATGTACATTTGGACATCTTTTTCTGGGTCTTCGGCATCTAGATACAATAGCTGAGCCACTATCGAGTCAGCAACTTCGTCGGTTACGGGAGTTCCTAAAAACACAATTCGCTCCCGCAGCAAGCGCGAGTAAATGTCAAAGGCCCGCTCGCCCATCCCCGACTGTTCTAGCACCATCGGCACTACATTGCTGGGGCTGGAACTGACATCAAAATCGTTATAGCTTGTAATTAGGTAATTGGAAGATTGAGATACAACCATAAGACACCAGTCAAGGATTCTAGACAATTTGCTGCTGCTGATGAAAGCTTTAAATTAAGCCGCCAGCTTTTAACTATTATGCCTCTTCTGAACAGATATCGGGGGAATGGGGAATGGGGAATGGGGCATTGGGCATTGGGCATTGGGTATAGTCGAGCAAAAATCTTGTGACTATTTAACCCAAATTCAACAGTAGCTCGACATTTAACGTAAAATTCGATCGCACTTCAGATACCCCCGATCCCCGCCGTAGGGACACTCCAAGACCCCATTAGTGTCCACTTAAGATTTCAGCCCGCCAAGTCCACCAGTGGACCCGCTAGTCCGGCAGGGAATGAATTCCCTGGCGGACTGCGGGTTTAACGTGTTTGTGGACACGAAGAAGGGCTGGCGTGCGGTGTCCCTACTACTTTGATTCTGGACCCTACTCTTCGCCTAGGACTTCAACTTCGACACTTGTGGGTGAAACATCCAAAACTTCAGCGTCTGATTCTTCTAATTCTTCCGATTCGGCTGCGGGAGTCAGAGAGCCTTCGGGTACGAGTTCGATTGTTCCTTTTTCTTCCAACCATTTCAGGGTTTTTTGTTTGAGCAAGTCTTCTGCTACAAATTCTTGCAACCTTTGGGGGTCAAAATCTCCTTTGGGAAACTGCTTTCTGATTTTTGCTACTTCTGCTGCTACTTCTGCTGGTTCAACAGATAAGGATTCCAGCTTGGCTACTTCTGCCAGAGCTAAATTCTGCTTGAGGCGCTCGATTGCTTCCGGGCGCGAGCGTTCCCGCATCGGGCCCATATTTTCTTCCGTAAACAGTTGGTTGATATCTATGCCGTAATTTTTCAATTGGAGGGCTTGTTGATTCAACAAATAATCGATTTCGCGATCGAGCATTGTTTCGGGAATCTCGACTTCTATTAGCTGCACAAGTGCTGCTGATATAGCTTTTTCCTTATTGGCTGATGTCTTGTTTTCTTGGTCTGCTTTAAACCGAGTTTCGAGCGATTCGCGCAGTTCTGCTAAAGTTTCAAACTCGCTGACTTCTTGGGCGAAGTCGTCGTCCAACTCCGGCAATTCTTTTTCCTTAAGTTCTTTGAGAGTAATCGTAAATACGGCAGGTTTCCCCGCTAATTCTTCACTGCTATACTCATCTGGGAACTGCACGGAAACTTCTCTAGTTTCTCCTGGATTCATCCCGATCATGCCTTGGATAAAGCCCGGTACAAACTGATTTTCCGATAATTCTACTTGAAAGTCTTCTGCTTGACCACCGGGAATTTCTGCGGGAGTTTCGCCTTCGGGTGCTTCGGCAAATCTACCGGAGAAATCAACCAAAGCCGTGTCTCCCAACTGAGCCGGCCGGCCTTCTACGGGGATTAAAGTAGCTTTGTCCGATCGATATTTTTCCAGTACCTCATCTACCTGAGCCTCATCATACTTAGCTTCTTCTGCTTGAAGCTGCAAACCTGTGTACTGACCCATTTTCACTTCTGGTTGTACATCAACCTTCGCCGAAAAAATCAGAGGCTGTTCTGGATCGAACTTAGCTAGTAATTCTTCAAACTCGGTGCTAAGTTCAAAACTGCCAATTGCGGCAATTTTTTCTTGTTCGAGGGCTTTTTGCAGGGAATCATTAATCACATTTTCCAAAGCCGTCGCCTTCAAACGAGTCTGGCCTAGGCGCTGTAGCAAAACTTGACGGGGAACTTTGCCTTTGCGGAACCCAGGAATACTAACCTCGCGAGCAAATTGTTTAATTACTTGCTCGTAAGCTTGTTTTGACTTTTCTGACGGTACTTCGATTTCCAGACCAATTTGGCTAGCTGGAAGTTTTTCCTGGGTTACTTTCATCGGCTTTTTTGATATTTAACAATAGTAATAAAATACATACAAAGCTGACTTTGCCTGCATTTTAATTTTGTACGCTTTGACTCGTAACGGCACAACTACAACACCTTTACCGGATGAGACTGTAAGTCATTGCCGGCTACTTTTTTGGCTCTTGCCAAATAGTTTTGGTTTGAGGATACTAGCTTTTGCTGCTAGGAATGTGGAGGTTAAGTCCACTAATTGCCGATGCACCATAGCACATATCGCCCTGTGATGTCAATCTTGCCGGTCTCTGCAGCCAGTCAAAGTCAATGGATGCGCCTGCGAAAATGCAGATATATCGCAAAACTTAACCGGATGCGGATTGGGCGTGGGCGAGCGGCAAAAGATGCTAAACTGGCATTGGGTACGATCGCCCGGATCGATCGGGAAGTTCGATCGCCCTTTTAGGTTAACTGCACCATTGCCATCCTCTCATGCTCCTGATGTCGCATAACATTAATTAAGTTTGATATTGAGAATTGCAGTTATTTAAATTTTTGATTTCGATCGTTTAGACTTTAATTTGTGGAGGAAACTAATTTGTCTCAATCCTATCGAGTTGCCATTTTAGGAGCTACCGGCGCAGTCGGTGCCGAGTTGCTAGAACTATTGCACAGCCGGAGTTTTCCGATTTCTAACTTGAAGCTGCTGGCTTCGGAACGTTCAGCAGGCACAACTTTGCCTTTTGGCGGTGAGATGCTGCCGGTGGAAGCAGTGTCGGCGCGATCGTTTGATAATGTAGATCTGGTGCTCGCTTCGGCAGGTGGCTCGACTTCTAAGTTATGGGCTCCGCAAGCGGTGGCAGCCGGGGCAGTGGTAATTGACAATTCTAGCGCTTTCCGCATGGATGCGACGGTACCGCTGGTGGTTCCCGAAGTCAATCCCCAAGCAGCAGCAGCTCACCGAGGTATAATTGCTAATCCGAACTGCACGACTATTTTAATGGCAGTTGCCGTTTGGCCACTGCACAAAGTTAGGCCGATACAGCGCATCGTTGTAGCGACTTACCAGTCTGCCAGCGGGGCGGGGGCGAGGGCAATGGAGGAAATGAAGGCTCAAGCAAGAGCAATTTTGCAGGGGGAAACTCCCAAAACAGATATATTTCCCTACCCCTTAGCATTTAATTTGTTTCCGCACAACACCCCCATTAATGATTTGGGGTATTGTGAAGAAGAGATGAAAATGGTAAACGAAACTCGGAAGATATTTGGTACGGACGAGATTAAAATTACGGCAACTTGTGTGCGGGTTCCCGTACTGCGCGCTCATTCGGAAGCGATTAATCTAGAGTTTGCAGAGCCTTTTAGCGCGATCGAGGCCAGGGAAATCTTAAAGCAGGCAAGCGGGGTTAAGCTGGTAGAAGACTGGCAAGCTAATTATTTCCCGATGCCCGCAGAAGCCAGCGGTAAGGATGAGGTGTTAGTTGGCAGGATTCGCCAAGATATTTCTCACCCCTGCGGGTTGGAGATGTGGCTCTCTGGCGATCAAATTCGCAAAGGGGCGGCTTTAAATGCGGTGCAGATAGCTGAGTTGCTGGTAGAAAAAAATTTGTTGCGAACCCAAGCGGCGGTGGCTTCTAATTAGGGGCAACCCTGGCAATTTGGAAATTCAAATTGGGGATTTTAGATAAACCGTTCATCTGAAATCAAAAATTTAAAATCAAAAATCAACAGTCTAAAATCGGAGAAAGTGTGGTAAAGTTTGGACGGGTTCTGACTGCAATGATTACGCCGTTTAAGGAAGACGGCAGCGTTAACTATGCGGTAGCAGAACAATTGGCAGTTCATTTAGCCGATCGCGGTACAGATAGCTTGGTAGTGTGCGGCACTACTGGCGAGTCTCCCACTATGACCTGGGATGAAGAGTACGAATTATTTCAGGTGGTACAAAAGGCGGTGGCCGGTAAGGCGTTGGTAATCGCAGGAGCCGGATCGAATTCTACTTCAGAAGCAGTAGCAGCTACCCAAAAAGCAGCTAAACTAGGGTTAGATGGTTGTTTGCAGGTGGTTCCTTATTACAACAAGCCGCCGCAAGAAGGTTTATATAATCATTTTCGGGCGATCGCGCAATCTGCTCCAGAATTGCCTATAATGTTATATAACATCCCCGGTCGCACTGGTCAGAATATGTTGCCGGAGACGGTGGCTAGATTGGCCCAAATCCCCAATATTGTGGCCGTAAAAGAAGCCAGTGGCAACTTGGATCAAGCAAGTCAAATTCGGTGCTTGACATCCCCTGAATTTGCCATCTATTCTGGAGATGATTCCCTAACTTTGCCAATGTTGGCGGTAGGAGGATCTGGTGTAGTTAGCGTAGCCAGCCATCTGGTAGGAGAGCAACTGCAACAGATGATCAAAGCTTTCGAGGCCGGTCAAGTTCAAGTCGCTACCCAGATTCACTTGCAACTTTTTGACCTGTTTAAAGCTCTTTTTCTCACCACAAATCCCATTCCCGTCAAGACAGCTCTCAAACTTCAAGGCTGGGATGTAGGCTCCACCCGTCCGCCCCTGTGCGATCCGCCCGTTGAGGTAACTCAAAAGTTAAAGGACGTACTGAGTCAGCTAGCAGCAGTATCAGCTAGCTAGACGAGCGAGAACGAGTTTTCAGACAACTGAATATTGGTTGTGATAAGTCATTAGTTGTTAGTCATTAGTCATTAGTAATTAACTGTTAGTAATTAGCTAACAGTCAAGAAGTAAAGACTGAGGATTAAAGACTGAAGGCAAAAGACAACTGACTGTAGGGGATAGTAAAACCCCCTGGGGAGTTTTCCACAAATATCTTGGAAAAAATCGCCCCCATCAACGAACAACAGATAAAAACCTACCAAAAAGCTTGTGTTGAACAGGCAGGATGCCTGTTCCACAGGGATTATTGGAGAGGTCTAGACAGTAGGCGACAGACGACAGACAACAGTCAACAGTCAACAGTCAACAGTCAACAGTTAACAGACCAATAACAAAAATAACTAACAAAGGATACGCATGATCAAAAATACAACTGCATCTGCTCTAAAAGTTATTCCCCTCGGCGGGCTGCACGAAATCGGTAAAAACACTTGTGTGTTCGAGTACGGCGACGAAATCATTCTTTTAGATGCAGGTTTAGCGTTCCCGACAGATGGAATGCACGGGGTAAATATTGTCCTTCCAGATATGACTTACCTGCGGGAAAACAGCCACAAAATTAAAGGTATGATCGTGACTCACGGTCACGAAGACCACATAGGCGGTATCCCTTATCACCTCAAACAATTTGAAATTCCGGTCATTTACGGCCCCCGTTTGGCGATGGCTTTGCTAGCCGGAAAACTCGAAGAAGCCGGAGTGTCTCACCGTACTGAATTGAGAACGGTTCGACCCAGGGATACTGTCAGAATTGGCAAGAATTTCTTAGTCGAATACATCCGCAACACTCACTCGATGGCCGACAGTTTTACTGTGGCAATTCACACTCCCGTGGGAATTGTGATCCACACCGGAGACTTTAAAATTGACCACACTCCTGTAGACGGCGAGCATTTTGATTTGCAAAAGCTGGCGGAGTACGGCGAAAGAGGCGTGTTGTGCTTGATTAGCGATTCTACTAACTCGGAAGTTCCCGGTTTTACGGCTTCGGAAAGTTCTGTGGCGCCGAATTTAGACAGAATTATCGCTCAAGCACCGGGAAGAGTGCTGCTGACGACTTTTGCTTCGTCGGTACACCGATTGCAAATTGTTTTGGACTTGGCTAAGAAAAACAATCGGTATGTCGGAGTGGTTGGCCGGTCGATGCTTAACGTCATCGCCCACTGCCGCAATCTCGGCTACATCAAATGCGAAGATAGTATTTTCAAACCGCTGAAAGAAATCCGCAATTTGGCTGAAGACAAGGTACTGATTTTAACTACAGGTTCCCAAGGCGAACCGATGGCGGCGATGACTCGCATTGCTAACGGCGAACATCACGAACTGAAAATCAGAAAGGGCGATACAGTCATTTTCTCGGCTAATCCGATTCCCGGAAATACGATCGCAGTGGTAAACACGATCGATAAACTGATGATGCTGGGAGCACACGTGGTTTACGGCCGCGACAAAGGCATTCACGTTTCGGGTCACGGTTGTCAAGAAGACCAAAAGTTAATGATTAACATGACTCGTCCCAAGTTCTTCTTACCAGTGCACGGGGAACATCGGATGCTGATCCAGCACTCCAAGACGGCTCAAAGCATGGGCATTCCCGCTAGCAATATGGTGGTTATTGATAACGGCGATGTCGTAGAATTAACTGAAAATTCGATGCGAGTTGCTGGCCAAGTGCCTTCAGGAATTGAATTGGTAGATGCTTCTCGATCGGGCGTGGTCAAAGCTAGCGTCCTCAAGGAACGTCAGCAGTTAGCCGGAGATGGCGTTGTAACGGTAGCGGCGGCTTTGAATTGGGAAGGCAAATTAGTTGCCAAACCAGAAGTACACTTGAAAGGTGTAGTGACATCAGCCGATCGCGCAGAGGTGATCGGATTAATCACTCAAACCATTGAAACAGTTTTGAGCGATCGCTGGTCAGAATTTGTAAAACCCGCCACTGCTGACTCACAAGTTGATATTGACTGGGTAGGAGTGCAAACGCAAATAGAAAAAGCTATTCAGCGAGTGATGCGCCGGGAACTGCAAAGCAATCCGCTGCTGGTATTCCTGATGCAGATTCCTGAAGAAGCAGTGCGATCGGAAAAAGCAGCAGTATCTCCAGGTTCCCTGGAAGCACCTAAGCTATTATCATCGCCATCATCGCCCTCTCCATCATCGCCATCATCGCCATCATCCCCATCCTTGCCATCTCCTGCCAATCAGGTGACTGGCCGGCGCCGTCCCCGGACTGCCGCAAGGGCAGCTTCCTAGTGCGATAATTCTCTGACGCACTGCGAACAAAGAAATAAGTTTTAGGTTTGTAGTAGCGCTTGAGTACCCAAGCGCTACTACAAACATACATTTGATTTCATAAAACGCAAATGAACGCAGATAGATTTAAATAACTATCTGCGTTCATTTGCGTTCGTCTGCCTCAATCTGCGGTTAAAAATTAATCAGCCACCAGCAACAGCAGGAACAATGCTGACTTCATCGCCATCTTGGAGGGCTGTTTTTGAACCATCCAAAAAGCGGATGTCTTCGCTGTTGACGTAGAAGTTGAGAAATCTGCGGGGTTCTCCCTTTTCGTCGCACAGGCTTTTTTTGATGCCGGGACAATTGGTTTCCAGCGATTCAATTAGTTCGGAAATGTTATCGCCGGCGCATTCGATGGTGGCTTGATTGTTGGTAAATTTTTGCAGGGGAGTGGGAATTAAAACTTTGACGGTCATTTTTTTAGTCCTTAGTCCTTAGTCAGTAGTCAGTAGTCAGTAGTCAGTAGTCCTTAGTCAGTAGTCAGTAGTCAGTAGTCAGCAGCTTAATAACTAATAACTAATAACTAATGACTAATGACTGATGACTATTAATCAGTAGTCCTCAGTCAGTAGTCAACAGCTTAATAACTAATAACTAATGACTAATGACTGATGACTAATGACTATTTATTAAACCGAAACTTGTTGCCATTCTAAGCGTTCGAGGGTGCGGGCGCGTTCTAGGGCGCGCTCGAACGCTTCTAGTTTCGGTTCGAGGGTGATGGGTTCGCCGATGTAGCCTTGAACAGCTTCTTGCGTTTTCAAACCGTTGCCGGTGATGTAAACGACGGTGGTTTCATCGGGATTGATTTTACCTGCTTCTACGAGTTTCTTCAAGACTGCGATTGTGGTGCCGCCTGCGGTTTCAGTGAATATGCCTTCAGTTTCTGCTAGCAGTTTCATGCCTTCGATGATTTCGGTGTCGCTGACGGATTCAATGTTGCCGCCTGTTTTGCGGGCGATTTCCAAGGCGTACATACCGTCGGCTGGATTGCCGATCGCGATCGACTTAGCAATTGTATTCGGTTTCACCGGTTTCACGAAATCACGGCCTTCGCGGAAGGCTTGGGCGATGGGGGAACAGCCGTCAGCTTGGGCGCCGCTGAACCGGACTTTCTTTTCATCAACTAAACCGACTTCGGTGAATTCTTGAAAACCTTTGTAAATTTTTGTGAACAAAGAGCCGGAGGCGAGGGGAGCGACGATGTGATCGGGCAATTGCCAGCCTAGCTGTTCGGCAACTTCGTAACCGAGGGTTTTTGAGCCTTCGGAATAGTAGGGACGCAAGTTGATATTGACAAATCCCCAGCCATGTGTATTGGCGACTTCGCAACAGAGACGGTTAACTTGGTCGTAGTTGCCGTGAACTGCCATGACAGTTGGATTGTAAATCAGAGTGCCGAGGACTTTGCCTGCTTCTAAGTCGGAGGGGATGAAGACTACGCAGTCGAGTCCGGCGTGGGCGGCGATCGCAGCGGTGGAGTTAGCTAAATTGCCGGTGCTGGCACAGGATACCGTTGTGAAACCCAATTCTCTGGCTCTGCTGAGGGCGACTGACACCACTCTGTCTTTAAAGCTGAGAGTGGGCATATTGACGGCATCGTTTTTAATATAAAGATTTTTTAGACCGAGGCGGCGCGCCAAGCGGTGGGATTTTAATAGAGGAGTCATCCCCGTGCCGACATCGATGACGTTATCTGTAGCGACTGGTAAAAATGCGCGGTAGCGCCAGATCGAGTTGGGGCCGGCTTCGATGGTTTGGCGAGTGACGGTGCGGCGGATGGCGTCGTAGTCGTACTTGACTTCAAGCGGGCCAAAACAGCAATCGCAGACGTGCTTGGCTTGGAGTTCGTACTCTTCACCGCATTCTTTACATTTAAGGGCTGTGAAGGTTGCTGCTGTGGATTGTGTTCTGGTGGCCTGGGTCATAGCTCAACTCTCTAGTTTTGCGATGTTTTCTTAGTCTTGTGCAAGATTAGCACGGTCAATTTACCCCGTCAACCATACCCGATATTTTTAGTCGGGATTGATTTTTTAGTTAAAAAGTGGTGTATTTAACTTTGATATTTGGGCGGGCGGGACGCCCACACCACAAGGATTTGAGTTGTTTTCACGATCGGGATGGGAATCCAGATTGTCAGGCCTGCACGCAAGCCCGATCGAGCTCAAGGATGATTTGCCGCCGAAATTGTTACAAAACTTAATAAATCTTTTTTGGGCTAAGAATTGGGCAGTCGTGCGATCGAACACAACTACAAAACCTCGAAATTTTGATTAACTGAGATGTTGCACCATTCTCAAGAACAGGCAAGATGCCTGTTCCACAAGAAAATTCACTCTTTGTGGAACAGGCATCTTGCCTGTTCCTAAATAGCTTATTGAGAATGGTGCAACATCGAAATGTTGCACCATCCTCAAGAACAGGCAAGATGCCTGTTCCACAAGAAAATTCACTCTTTGTGGAACAGGCATCTTGCCTGTTCCTAAAAAGCTTATTGAGAATGGTGCAACATTTCAGATTAACCAACTTAGCCTACCCGCCGCTGACGGGAGGGATGAGGACAACTTCGTCGCCGTCTTGGAGGATGGTGTCGGGGGAGACGAATTCCAGGTTGAGGCCGAAGCGGGTGCGATCGCGCCATTGTTCTAATTGAGGATATTGGGCGATCGAGCTTTCGAGCACTTGAGACACTGGGGTTTCGGGAGGAAGTTCTAAGGTAAGTTCCGAAACGCCGTAGGCTTCACCGAAGGCGGCGAACAGTTTAACGGTAATGGTAATCGAAGAGTTAGACACGGCTGTTGAGTGCGATCGACGGTTTGGCAATTATCAACTACACCATACAATTAATTACGAATTAGGCGCGCCGAGGCTTAGAATTGAAAGCGGCAACCTCTAGTTAAGTTTTACCCCACCGGGTAAAGATGATAGTTGATTGCAGCAAAAACTCTTAACAGGATTGTATGCCGATCGCTCTCACCAACCTGGCGTTAGAAGCAGTTGGCATCCACTTAGATGCAGCTAGCTAAGGCCTAGTTAGCTGCTGTTGAGGCTAATGCGAGAATAATTTTTGAGGATGCGGTATAGATACTTGACAGTAATTGTGGGAGAGTACAAAAAGCTTGCACTACATTTAGCAGGCAACAACGCAGACAAGGCCTTGTCAACCCGCTTCCCCTGACAAAAAATCAGGTTATCAAGTGAGGCTTGGGATGGTCAAACCTTTGCCATGCTTAGCAAGCTAGCCGTTCTATCTAAGAAGAATACTGAAGTTAACGCGATAGAGATATATGGCAAATAACGATTTTAAAGTGCTTCAAATTATTGAAGCTAAAGGCTGGTATGCCTTTGGGAGTACCAAGCAAAACCAGCACGTTGAGAGATGGGTAAGACCTGTCGTGTGTTGGGTTTTAATAGAAGATAAAAAAAAGCGACGGGTTGTGACAGCTACCGCTAGCTATCAGATCCAGATTGACGACAAAGAAGTCGAGTTTTTTGCCCACGAAAGCGAAATTCAAGATCTGGAGAGTCTCCCGAAGTCTGTCTCGGTATCGGAATTTCTGAAAACAGAAGATTGAGAGAAGGGCAAAAGGAGCTGATTGAACAAGTTATTAATTATTCCTTAGTGATTCCTTAAACTTGCTGTCGCATTCTATTTCAATGAGAGACAGAAGCTCTAGATTGGGGAGAGGGGCAGAGGGGGACAGGGGGAGAATTTATATTTTTGCCTTGCCTTCTGCATCTTGTGCCCAATGCCTGAAGTAGCCCAAAAAATAAAGAGGCCGGAAGATTGGTGGCAATGCCAACACGCTTCCGACCTTGCTGAATAACAGGGTATGCATATGTTTTTAAAGTATGGCAGGCAGGCTTTTGAGATATCAAGAGGACTATTGCAATCACCCACTTTTGCTTTCCGGCTGTGTTTGCAAGGCTCCTATTATTTTAGACTGAGAATTTGAAAATTGAGAGGGGGGAGGCTTACAGGTTAAGGATTCTAGCTATTTATCTGTAGCGGGTGCTACAAAAAATGGTGGCATTGGCGGACGATCGCACATTCTCGCTAAATTGTTTGCACTCAAAGCCCAAAGTTCGATCGTCCGCTGCAACTGCTGCGACTTTAAACCCCACTAGCAACAGGTTCAGGCTTCTGCTGCGGCATCCGCCGCCCCAGCAGGGCCATCCGCACGCCGCCGGCAGGCCCTAAAGTCACCCCTCGGCGTTTGGCCTGTACGGGCTTTTTCTCGGCCAATACTAGGTCGAAATCCCGCAAAATGGTTGCCAGCACGAGTTTCATCTCCAACTGCGCCAGCGCCAAGCCGATACAGCGGCGACTGCCACCTCCAAAGGGTAAATACTCGTAGGGCGAGAATTGTTTCTCCAAAAAGCGTTCAGGTTTAAATTGCAGCGGTTCTGGATACAAATCCTCCCGTCTGTGGGTCAAATAAATCGAGCCGATGACAACCGTGCCCGGTTCGAGTTGATGTCCCATCAGTTCCACGGGCGTGAGCACTTCTCGCGCAAATGTCAGCATTCCCACCGGGTAAATTCGCAGCGTCTCCTGACAAACTGCACTCAGGTAAGGTAAGCGGAAAATCTCCATCGGGTCGGGATTTTCCCCCAAACTGTCCAATTCTTGCAGCAACTTCTGGCGCACCGAGGGCAAACTGTGAATCCAGTAAAACGCCCAAGCTAGGGCCGTTGCTGTGGTTTCGTGGCCTGCAAACAGCAGCGTCATCAACTCGTCGCGCAATTCTTCATTGGTCATTGGTTGCCCGTTTTCGTCGCGCGCGGTCATCATTAAGCTGAGAATGTCGGTGCGGTTGGCGTCTGGTTGGAGTCTGCGTTCTTCAATTTCCGCGTCCATCAGTTCGTCAATTTTCCGCCGCCGCTGTTTCATGCGTCCCCAAGGACTCCAAGAGCCCCAATCTTGCTGCATCCAGCCGAAAAACAGTATGCTCGATCGCAGGGGAGAGTTGGTCATATCGAGGACTGAGGCAAGTAGGGGCCTGATCTCTTCCAATCGCGGCCCGTCATCCATGCCGAAGACAGCTTGCAAGATTACCCGCATGGTGACTTCCTGCATCGCGCTGCGGGCTACAAAAGGTCGATCGACCGACCATTTGCTGGCAACATCTTGAGCGATATCGCAAATTAGTTGGCCGTAGTTCCGCATCCGTTCCCCGTGAAAGGGCGGCATCAATAATTGGCGCTCGCGTTTGTGCCTTTCTCCTGAGAGCATAATCATGGATTGCTCTCCCAGCATGGGTTTGAGAATATTATTCAGGCGGCCTGGAGCGTGAAACGCGTTGCTGTTGAGCATCTCCTGGACAGCTTGCGGGTGGTGGATCATCACCAATGGTTTCCCGTTGTTCACTTGAGCTGTGAAAATGTCGCCGTATTGTTTGGCACATTTATCCATGTATGTCAGCGGATCGCCGATCCATTGAATTAGCTGCACAAAGGGTGGATCTGTGGGGCCGTTAGGTAGTGTCATAGGAATTACCTGGGTGTGGGTCACAGGACTTAGCAGCATCAAAAAACCTCAAAGGGTTTCAAGGTTTATTCAATCCCTCCCAACCCTGTTTTTTAAAGGGAGAAGTGCGTCAGTCCCATCTCCAATAATTTTAATAGCTTATTCTCGAACGGTGTTCAAAATGTCCTCTCCAAGCTCTGTAAAACGCACAGTTTTGATTTGCCAAGGAGCATAACTGGTTAAAGTTTGGCGCACGCCCCCGAACAAACCTAACATCTGACAACTGGACAGATTTTGCAATTTCTGCCGCGAATTTCCCGATGCTCGCAGATCAACGGTAGCTATTCCCCGGCTGCGATCCATACTGAGCCGATAACCAACCAAACCAAGACTATCGAAAATCTGCTGCTTTAACACTTCATTAACCGCCGATGACATTAACTGGTTCTCTGGGCCTGTCACTGTTTCCGGCTTCAGAGTTTGACACAGATTGTCTACCTTATACACGGTAACGGTGGCAGTATTTTCTGAGAGGGCAGCACTGCCTAAAACTGAGGCAACAGAGTTAGAAGGCTGCCTGAATTGACTCGATCGAGCCTCAATTTGATTTGCCGTTAGCTGTAGGTTTTGGAACTGACGGGCGCTTGCTGAGAGTTGCCTCTGGTTTTCGGTTGAGGTAGCTGCATCTGAGCTAGAACAACTGCTACCGCCCATCAAAATTAACCAAACGGCTAAATATCCTAACTGTTTGCAGATACGGTTCATAGTTTTTAATACTCTAATAAACGTCAGTGTATGGAGGGTGAATTTTGGTGGTAGAAAGCACTTAGACCCTGATTACACTCACTTAGAAGTATTTCCCGCAGTACGGAGATGAAAACAAGTTAAGAGTTCTTGTTAATACCTGGATTTTAGTGTTAAATCGAATAAGAGGGGTTTTACCCCTCACTGGTGTGACCCAGCAGTTTACCTGTCTCAGCAGAGCAAGCTCGCGACCCAGCTCGTAAGTGATATCAAATACCTTGTCAGTGGTGTGATGTACCGTTGCAACTCGATCCCTTCCAAGGTCTGAGGTGAAAAGCCTCTTTCCGGTTGGTAAAAGCCTGAGTTTGATTAGTAGTAATGAGGACAGAATTCCGACTGGCGCGCGCATTTTAAGCTCGGCTTCGGCGCGGTTTGTGAACGGCGTCGAAAGCGCGGTTAGAAGGAATACGTAAGTCGCGAACAATATCAAAACTTACGCATCAAGAGCGAAGAAACCGGGTTTTTTAACCAGGCATAAGGGCTGCAGCGAAGTGTTTTCGTAAAAAAGCTGGTTTCTGGTCAAGTCGCGAATAACATTATTCCGAAGTCAGCGGATCTTTAATGAACAGGCGCGTCAAGAGGGTTATCTCAGCATTCGGTGATTTTTGTCCCGAATCCTCTAAATAAAGAGTGAAAATATCATGAAACAGCAATTATTGACAAAAGTTTTGGCGGCCACAGCGATCGCCCTCAGCGGTCTGACGGTTGCTTCTGGACCGACTTACGCTCGGCGAGCATCGGGGGAAAGTGGATTTTGGTGCAGTACCTCGACTGGTGCGCCGGTGACGGTGTACCAAAACGCTCAAGGTGCTGTAGAGCCTTGGATTGAGTGGACTTCCGATTATTTCTCCGGTTCTGGCTACGATCCGGCAACTCGGTGTCAATTAGTGAGTCAACGCCTCGAAATCTATCGCCGCCAACGAATGCTTAAGTATATTACTGCGGGCCAAATGAACGGCCAGAACGTCATCTGCACGGCGAATCAAGTCAATGGGCGGTGTCAAAATTTGATTTATACCCTCAGACCCGGCCAAGACCCGATCGGCTCTTTGTATAATTTGTTGGCTTGGCGCCAAGGATATGTTGGGATGCCCTCTTTTGATGAAACCAGTAAAATTCCTTACATTGATGTCAGCGAAAAGCTAGGGGAAAATATGG
Organism: Microcoleus sp. B6-A1; assembly: GCF_036705085.1. Lineage (NCBI taxonomy): Bacteria > Bacillati > Cyanobacteriota > Cyanophyceae > Oscillatoriales > Microcoleaceae > Microcoleus > Microcoleus sp. B6-A1. The sequence goes on along the minus strand of NZ_JAUBTU010000003.1, from coordinate 75,553 downwards.
ATGATGAGGCGCAACTACCCCCTTTTCCCCACCGTTCCGACAGCCTTAAAGATTGGCAAATTTTCCATCCCATCACCAATTCCAAGGATTGAGGTGGAAAATTTGGCGCGTCAAACAGCGGTACGCATCCCGACGGGAATATCTCCTGGTTCTGGGACGATCGTCCGGCAGCAGAGTCAAACCTATAGAGTGCTTACTAACTGGCACGTTGTGGCGATCGGACAATGGTCACCGACGACGGCCTCCTCCACCCACTGCTAGGAGTTCCGAGGCTGCTGGGCGATACCGAGCTGGCGATCGTTCTGTTTCGCAGCGCGATCGAGTATAAAATAGCACGATTAAGCCTTGAGGCAGGAGCGGTGTCTGAGGCAATGCTGGTAGTCGGCTTTCCTGCGGGTGCTGAGGTTGGGAGTTTCGCTGACCACGAATTGCTTGATGGTACCCGCCACGTGATTTATCCGTCGAGTCAATCGAAAATCGAAAATCGAAAATCGAAAATCCTCAAGCCCCCGCATTTATCCGTGGGGCCGCCTCTAAAATCTAAAATCTAAAATCTAAAATCGATTGACGCGGGCTTCGTTTCGGTGCTGCTACCCAAATCTTTGCCTCAAGGTTATAGCTTGGGTTATACAAATGAGGTTAAAATCGGTATGAGCCGCGACCCGATTTTTAATGCCAAAGGTTTCTTGGTGGGGATTAACTGTAGGGGCAAGTATCGAGATCCAAATTTTGGCGTTTATGCTTTTTAAGATGGAAGTGAACCAACAGCGGAATTATTGGAAAAAATGGTTAAATTTAGTTGGGGAATTCCGATTAGTACAGCAGTTCTCAATCTTGGTGAGGTATGCCATTAGCCCTATGCTCTATGCCCACGGAGGCCTATGCCCTATGCCCGCGAGAGCACCTCATGTTACTGAGAAAGGCTATATATATTGGCAGTTCGCCTCGTTTCATCTAGGGAGTTATCGATGAATGTGTGGAGTTTGCGGTTTGACGCGCTGACAATCATCTTGACAGGTGCATTAACAGTGACGGCGGTTGTCAGCCAACAATATGCTGCCTGTGCCAAAACAGCCGAAGAAATTGCCCAACTAGCGACGTTGACAACTGTGGAAGTCAACAACACGCTGGGTTTTTTTGCTAGTGGATCGGGAGTAATTATTGCCAAACAGGGTAATATTTACACTGTTCTGACAGCTAATCATGTGGTGGCAAGCCTCGCTCAAAAATACAGCATTCGCACTCATTTGGAAAAGGATTATGCTGCGATTAGAATACAGCGCCTACCGAAAAATGACACGGATATAGACTTGGCTTTGATACAGTTTCAGAGCCGAGAACAGTATCCAGTAGCACCAATGGGCGAGTCAGAACGTGCTGTTGTTGGTTCTGCTATTTACGTTTCGGGCTATCCGCTGCCAATTTCGGGAGTTGAACGAAAACTTGAGTTTACTACTGGTATCATCTCTTCTCGCTTGGGCAGCGCCTCATCAGGGTATCGTCTGCGCTACCAAGCTGTAACCAGGCGCGGGATGAGCGGCGGGCCTGTATTTAATGCTGATGGCAGGGTAATAGGAATTCACGGCCAGGGGGATACTGTTGGAACAATTAGGAGTCAGTGGAACGGTCAAATTGAAGAGATAAAAACGGGGTTAAATGCGGCAATCCCGATCGATGCTTTTATGACTTTGCTATCACGAAATAAGCGTAACGGCTTTGATATTCTCAGCACTCTTTCTATCAGCAGCACCTCTAGTCAAAACCAGCCGAATCGGGCTTATGGAGGATTTGTGTGCGATACCTCAACGGGCGAGCCGGTGACTGTGTATCAAAATCCACAAGGGTTCAGGGAGCCTTGGATTCGCTGGAATTCTAATTTCTTTTCTAGTTCAGGTTACGATCCTCTAACTCGCTGCCAACAAGTGACTCAGCGCCTTGAGAATTATAACCGAAATAAACAGCTAAATTATGTAACTGTGGGTATTGTAAATAACCAGAAAGCGATTTGCACGACTAGCCGCGTTAATGGGCCTTGCGAAGGTTTGATCTACACGCTACGCAACGATCAAGATCCGACTCCTGCACTTAGCAGTTTTTTTGTTTGGCTGCGGAATCAAAAGGCTGTGCCTTCTCTTTCTGAAAGCGGTACTGTGCTGTATATCGATGTCCGGGAACGGCTGGAACAATTTTAGATTGGGGATTTAAGATTTTAGAGGGATGAGTAATGGGTAAACACAGAACCCCGACTTTTTTAAAATAAGTCGGGGTTCTCAAACAACTACTTATTAGCTGAAAAGTTGACATATTTTACTTATTTATCACTGACATAATAGAACTCATGATTTTTTGGAACACGGAAGCTATAAAATTACTATTACATTAATCCAATTCAAATTTTTCCGGTATCAAGCATGACAGCAACTACCCCGCAGGCAACGTCAACAACGCCCGCTTTTTGCGAAGGCATTCAATATTTTTCTGAAACAGTCCCTGGTTTTGATACTTATGGAAAAGCACCTGCGATCGCCGAGGGGAGCAAGTCGATCGCCGATCCTACCGATCCCGTCGCCGTCTTTCAAACGATGCTGGGAGCAGACGCGCTGCGCTACCTGACACTGCAAGTCACCGCCAGCAAGGCATCGGGACATCCGGGGGGTTTTGCTAGCCAAGCTGAGGCTTATGCCGCTTTGGTGATGCTGGGACACAAGAACATTGTCACCGAAGTCGGCCATCACGCCCCCGGCTTTTACAGTGCCATGTTTCTCGATCGATCTTTGGAGGATATGGGAATTGTTAACGTGCAGCAAGTGCGCGATAAATTCCGAGAAAAAGACGGTTTGTTAGGACATCTTTCCGGTTTCATTCCCGGCCTTTTAGCACCGGCCGGCCCCCTCGGACAAGGGCAGCATTTCGCAATGGCTGGAGCACTTTTGCACCCCGACAAACTGTTTGCTTTCACAATGGGCGACGGCGGCATGGGCGAACCTTATCCGATGAGCAGCATGGCGCATTTCCACACTGCTTATCCCAAAGCTACTAACTTTTTGCCAGTGTTAGTTTGGAACGGATATTCTCAGGAACATCACAGCATGGTTTCGACTAAAACTAATGCTGAAATGATTGCTTATTGGCAAGGTAACGGTTTTGAAGAAGTTATCTTAGTTGATGCTAAGGAATTTGACGATAAAAATCAACCGGAAGATTATGTGGACAGCACTGCTTTTTCGCTCGAACAGCGCATGGCATTTACCAAAGCTGTTTTACAAGGAGTTGACAAAGCGGCAAAATCTGCTCTCGGCGGCAAATTAACTGTGTTTATTATCAAACAGTTGAAAGGTGCCGGCGTCCACGCGCGCGGAGCAAAATCTCACAACCTTTATCCGAAAGATACGCTGGATGCTCCGCACATTATCAGTGCTCTAAAAGAGCGCGCTTTGACTGCTGCTGCTTGGGAGTTGGTGCGGACAAATTGCGAGCGTGCGGGCGGCGGGCCGGCGGCGAAAACAGTTGTTACTGAGTTTACATTGCCGCTGGCAGATTTAGGCGAATTGCCTTTAGAAGAATTTGCAGTTGGGGGAGAACCGAAAATTTCGACAACAGCAATGGGACGTTTGGTAGGGAAAGTTGGCGAGCGCGATCGTACTTTTCTTGTGACTAATGCTGACGGCAATGAAGCATCGGCAATTGCCAATATCAACCAAGCTCTCAAAATTATTCACCCTACGACAGATGACCTGTACAATCAATCGCCCAACGGTCAAGTTTACGAACCTTTGAGCGAAGATGCTTGCGCTGGTTTAGCCGTAGGTTTATCGCTATTTGGAGCGCGGAGTTTGTGGTGTTCCTACGAATCTTTTGCCATTAACGGTTTACCAATTTGGCAAACTGTAACCCAAGCAATGGCAGAATTGCGCCGTCCAACTCCGGCAACTGTCACCTTATTTACAGCGGGTGCATTGGAACAAGGCCGCAACGGTTGGACGCACCAACGGCCGGAAATAGAGGCTTATTTTGCGGCGATGATGCGGAACGGAAATGTGTTTCCTTTGTTTCCACCGGATGCTAACAGCATTCAAGCTTGTTACGAGTGGGCTTTGACTGCTAAAAATAAGGGAGTTGTGATTACTGCAAGCAAGTCGCCGCTGCCAATTCGGACTACTTTTGAACAGACTCGCCAAGGTTTGCAAGACGGTGCAATAGTGCTGCACGAAGTCGATTCCCCGCAAGCTTCCCAGAATCAAGGGGGGAGCAAGAAAGTTGTGTTTGCAGTTGTCGGCGACATGACGTTAATGCCAGTGTTTGAAGCAGCGGCATTTTTGGAAACAGAAGGGATTGGAGTGCGGATTGTTTCTGTTGTGAATCCTCGCCGTTTGTATCGTGCTAGCGATGTTGCTTGGGATACTTGTTCGGAAGCTGACGGCGGCTTTTTGAGCGATGAGAAATTTGCCGAATTGTTTGGCGGAGATGCCTTGATTGGCGTGACAGGCGGTGCTTCTGGGATGTTGGAACCTGTGATGCTAAGGAGCAATTGCCAGCGGGATACTTTCGCTTGGAAGCGTGGGGAAACTACTGCTAGTGCTGGTCAGTTGATGGCGTTTAATGGGCTGACTGCTGAGGCGTTGACTAAAAGGGCGATCGAGCTAGTTCATTAAGTTAGAATGTGAGTGAATGCCCCTGCCTGGTTTGTGCTGGGTAGGGGCTAGTAATATTCAAATAGGATGGTGATACCTATGACAGCACAACTTTTAGAAGAAATAGGTACGCTTGCAGAACAGCGATTGATTCTCCCCGGTTATTATACTTGGGAGCAATTTGAGGATCTCGAATCTTTGATGGCTGACTCTCCGGGTTTGCGGATAACTTATCTTGATGGGTGGATCGAGTTTATGACAGTGGGCGAAGCACATGAAAGCTTTAAAAAAGCGATCGCTATATTACTGGAAGCATACTTTTTTGAACTCGGAATTGAATTCTTTCCTGTAGGGAGTGCAACTCGCAGAGACCGGGCAAGAGATGTATCATTTGAACCAGACGAGTCTTATTATATAGGTTCAAGAAAAGAGCATCCCGATTTAGCCGTGGAGGTAACGATTACTAGCGGTAGCACAAATAAACTAGCTAAATATCTGCGACTTCGCATTGCTGAAGTTTGGTTTTGGGAAAATAATCTGCTTGCTGTCTATCGGCTGCGCGAGGATGATTACGAGCAAGTTTCAAGAAGTGAGTTTTTGCCGGAGTTGGATTTAGCATTGTTGGTACGCTGCGTTTTAATGCCTTCAATAATTGAGGCAAGGACAGAGTTTCTTAATGGAATTCGGCAGCAGTAATTTGGTCGATTAATAAAATTTACGCAACAAATTGGTTGATCTGCTATAATTGCAGGGTTAAACACTGACTTTTTGTCAAGCGCAACCCAACACAGTAGAATAGCTAAGTATTCCTATTCTACAGAAATGGTTATACATAACAAAATTTAACACACCTTGAACTATGTCCCTGCAAGATGAAATTGATAAAACAAGGCAAGAAATTCGGACTGATGGCTACTCAATGTCTATTGGAGAGTGGATCAGCCTTTATGAAAATAGTGAGATCGATATCCATCCAGATTTTCAAAGATTTTTTCGTTGGTCCGATCACCAAAAATCAACCTTCATAGAATCGATTTTGCTAGGTATACCTATTCCACCAATTTTTGTTAGCCAAAGAGATGATGGTGTTTGGGATGTTGTAGATGGTGTTCAGAGACTATCAACAATATATGAATTTGTCGGTATTTTGAAAAAAGATGAAGCCGAAAACAATACACAGCCAGTAGCTTTACAAAAAACTACATATTTAGCTTCTTTAGAAGGCAAAAAATGGGACGACCCAAAGGATCGAGATAATTCTTTCACCCAAGCACAGCGTTTATTGATTAAACGCTCAAAAATTGCTGTCAATATTGTTCAGAAAGAAAGCGATGAAATGATTAAATATGAGCTATTTCAGCGACTGAATACAGGAGGTTCAGTTGCTACACCTCAAGAAGTGAGAAATTGCATTCTTTTGATGTTGAATAAAGATTTATATCACTTGATGCGTTCACTGGCAGATTATGAACCCTTCAAAAAATGCACTGCTTTAAGTGATAGACTCTATGAAGAACAGTATGATATGGAATTAGTATTACGTTTCATACTTCTATTTGATAAGGATGATATCAGCGTTAAAAAATTGGGTGGTGATGTTCACGTTTTCCTAACCGAAAAAATGCGTAAAGTTGCTTCTAATAAAGAGTTAGATTATCACCACATAGAAACCGCATTCAAGACAACATTCGATCTTCTTGATGAAACTATAGGTGAGGATAGTTTCAAGAAATATAAACCTGAACAAGACAGGTTTTTGGGTGGTTTTCTATTATCGGCATATGAAGTGGTAGCATTGGGAATCGGATACAACTATAAACATCTACCTCAAACAAACCTGATATCTGATAAAATAAAAGGTATTTGGTCGCATCCAACTTATCAAACACGGTCGGGAGGAGGGTTCAATGCTACAAGACGTTTACCTTACCTAATTCCGCTGGGTAGAGAAGTATTTTCCCCCTAATGAGTATCCGAACTGCTGAACAATTAAGTGATAAGCTTTCCACCGATCTTGCTTGGCGAAAGAAGGAACTTTCGGAACTCAAATCCTTGGTAGAATCGAGAAATGTTTCTTCTTCAAGGCATAGTGCGTTGATTCGGAGTGGAATATGTATTCTCTATGCCCATTGGGAAGGTTTTGTCAAATTAGCATCAAATAGTTACCTAGAGTATGTTGCGATGCAAAAGCTTCGCTACGATCAGCTTAGTAGCAATTTTCTAGCTCTGGCAATGAAGACAAAATTGAATGAGGCTAAAGACACCAATAAACCATCATTATATATACCTGTTTGTGATTTCTTCCTTTCTAACTTACATACTAAATGCTCTTTGCCATACAAAGACAAAGATGCAATTTCTACTGCATCCAATCTGTCTTCTGACATTTTGCAAGAAATAAGTTATACTCTGGGGATAGAGTTTTCTGTATACTCTACTAAGCGGGTATTAATCGATATCAAGCTTTTGAAAACAAGAAACGAAATTGCACATGGTAACTATTTGACTGTTGACAGAGAAGAGTATATAGAGTTACACACAGAAATTATGGCAATGCTTGATGTATTTCGTAATCAGATAGAAAATGCTGCTGTTAATAAGGATTATATGCGGAATTCACCTTAGATAAGTTATTTTTTTAGAGTGGTTTGAAGCTTAGTCGCGGATGTACAATCGCCAATCCCAGCATTTAGTTCATTTCACATTGAATTACCGATACAACCAGATGTACGATCGAGCATAAGGGTAAAGTTGAGCCGACACGGACAACCATTGGCTCTCATAAACAACCTTTGCGCGATTGACTCCAACGATTGGTTAGACTTGTAGGCGTAAAGTTACTAAATTATTCCTATCTCTCTTCCTTCATCTGCGTGAATCAGCGTCAATCCCTTGTCATCTACGGTTAAAATTTTCTCTTTTTTTCACCGCAGATGAGGGCAGATAAACACAGATTAACGCAGATGGATTAGATCGAGTCCGGTGGCACCGTTCGTGATTTTTGGCTGTTGACTGGATTTGACGCCCGATGATGCTACCGGATTTGATATGATACGATTCTAGAGATATACGTGCAGCTTTAACCTAATGCTGAGGGGATAATTTATTCTGAAGTTTTTCTGGGTTTGCTGTTAAATAACTTTGCTTTGTTAGCTGGGAATGTAGCGAGAGTGCTAGAGGTTGTGCTGCGACTGGACATCAATATTGTGTGAAATATGTGTTTTAATTTTATTGATTTTTTTCCCCGCAAGCCATCAACCAAAAACTCATCATCGATCGATCGCCCGCAGCGACAAACTCATCCCGCGAAACCAGATAGCTGGCTATTTCCGACTCTGAAATCAGCCCTTGTTTGACCAATTGCAAAATGGGCCCGGAGTCAAGTAAAGGTTGGAACGCTTCAATTCCTATTATATCGCTGTGGCTGACAACGGCTTCTAAATCAACGCTAACAAACCCAGCTTCTTTGAGAATGCGGCACAGATTTCGCCCGACGGATAAATTGCCGCCCCGCGATGCCATTACCTGCTTGAATTTCTCCCTGACAATCTGGACTGACAGGGGGGGATTTGTCAGCCAAAACAGATCCGCATCGCTATCAATAATCACCAGTTTTCCCCCAGGCTTCAAGATGCGGAATATTTCTCTAGCTGCTGCGACGGGCTCTGGGAGGTGAACGAACAGCAAACGGGCGATCGCAAAATCGAAAGTGTTAGCCGCCAAACCAGTATCCGCAATAGATGCTTGGATGCGATTTACTCGATCGCCCCCTTTGTCCTGCAAATATGCTACTGCTTTTTCGTGCAGTACCGGGTCAATTTCTACCGCTGTTACCGAACTGTTTGGCAGCAATTCTAACAGTTTTTCGGTGAAAAATCCCGGCCCGCTACCGGCTTCTAAAACATTCATCCCGTCGGCTAAACCGAACCACTTTAAAGTGCGCGCTTCCTTTTCCCAACTGAGGAGAACTTGAGCTTTTAACCGTTGGATTTCTCCCTCAAATTCCAGATTGTACGTGATCGCTTGATACGAACCTTCTGCTGGCATGAAATTATCCTTATTCTTACTAGGATACCAGGATTATAATAGAAATATAATCAAATCTCCGATCGAGTTATCTGTGCGTAAGATCGTTTCCGGTGGCATGGGAATGATTTAACCACAGAGGACGCAGAGAACGCAGAGTTCGAGAAGAGAGAGATCAATAATTCCGATGAAGTGCGGATTTTGCAACACAATCATCAGAACTGCGCTTTAGCGCAATTCTCGTTGCCGACCTCCACAACCACAGTTGGCGGACAGATGCAGGACGGAAACCCGGTAATTCCTCTATTGTAAGAAGATGACGGATTACCTAAACTAAAGACGCTGATTTTCCGGCATCCCTTACTATTTTTATTTTATGCACTATGCCCAAAACTCTAGCTCAACCGGAGAAACGAACATTTTTAGTTGTGGATGACCATGCGATGGTGTTAGGTGGCACGCTTAACATTCTGAAGCAAGAATATCCAGAGGCAGACATTCTGACGGCTCCGACTGCTCAGGCAGCCCTTCAGCAAATAGCGCAGACTACCCCGGATTTGGTGATTGTGGATCTGGTGATGCCAGAGACGATCGGCGAAACGGCGCAAGCAAATTCAGGGCTTCAACTCCTCAAAACGTTGATGGATCAGTATCCGAGTCTGAATATTGTGGTGCAGAGTGCCCATGTTCGGACTTTAGTTTGGCTGAAACCGTCGATCGACAATCACATGGGTGGCTTCACAGTTGTCGATAAGAGCCAGCCGATGAAAGACTTGCTGGCAATGGTTGATTGGGCACTGCACGAGCGTATTTATACACCCAGAGAGATCCGCAATGGGCTGCAACTCAAACCCGCCTGGATGCAGGTGTTGCAATTTGCTTTTCAAGAGAGCTTACAGGATACTGCGATCGCCAAACGGATGAATGTTTCTGAACGCACTGTGCAGTATTACTGGACTAAGATTCGAGATGTGCTAGAGGTGTATCCTGATGATAATAAGAATCTGCGGATTCAAACGGAAGTGCGAGCTAGGGAACAAGGATTGATTGATTAGTGATATCAAGTCTGGTTAATTACTTATAAATCCTGTACGGGCATCGGGCATCGGGCATCGGGCATCGGGCATCGGGCAAACAGTCGTACAAAAGTATGATAACTATTCAACCGGACATTATTATGAAGCCCGATCGATGGCAAGCAGTGAAATCGGATGTCACGACTTGGGGACGAGGAGCGCTTCCAGGGGTGATGGTGATTGTCGCTGTGATGATGGCTAGATTGAGCGGTGCGCTTCAGTTTTGGGAGTTGGTTGCGTTCGATCAATTTCTGCGTTTGCGTCCTCCTGAGTCAATGGAGGAACGGATTGTAATTGTCGGCATCACTGAGGAGGATATTCAACGCGCTAGAAGTTATCCGATTCCCGATCGCGATATTGCCGATTTACTCAAACGGTTGCAAACGTATCGACCGATCGCGATCGGGCTGGATATTGTCCGCGATATTCCGGTGGAACCAGGTCATGCTGAACTAACATCGGTGTTTCGCAGCAGCAAGAATGCGATCGGAGTGGAGATTGCACTGCCCGATCGCAGTGGCTTTATCGTCAAACCTCCGCCCGCGCTACCACCCGAACAGGTTGGCTTTGCAGATTTCGTACTAGATGCGGATGGCTACCAGCGCCGCAGTTTATTGGGCACTAACAACGATCGACAGGAATACCGTTTTTCCTTCGCGCTCCGGCTGGCCGAACTCTATTTAGCAACCCGAGGAATTAAGCTAGGTAATGGAATTCGCGATCCGGAGGCGATGCGCTTTGGCAGCATTGAATTTACCAGAGTGCAGTCAAACTCTGGCGGATATGTGGGGGCGGATGCAGGCGGCAACCAAATTTTACTGAATGTTCGCAGCGGGACAATGCCATTTCGCGTGCTTTCCCTGGCCCAAATCAAATCGGGACAGGTCAACCCGGATTGGATTCGAGGCAAAATTGTGCTGATTGGGATGATGTCTTTTAGCGCGAAGGATTTGGCAAGTTCGGGTGCGATCGCAGGTATCAATCCCGGACGGATTTACGGAGTCGAAATGCAAGCCCACGAAACCAGCCAGATGATTAGCGCGGTGCTCGATCGGCGGCCGTTGCTTCAGGTTTGGGGGGAGGGCTGGGAAACGCTCTGGATTGCGGTCTGGGGACTGTTGGGGATGAGTTTGGGACAATTTCTGCGATCGCCCTGGAAAATTGTGATCGGGCTCTTAGTCGCAAGCATTAGCCCGATCGCGCTCTGTTACTGGCTCATTCTTTTGGGATGGTGGGTGCCGATCGTACCTGTATTGCTCGTACTCGTGTTGAATGGGGCTGGGTTGACGGCAGCGTTATTTTATCGCCACGAACAGGAACTCCGACTGCGGTTGGAGGAACGTCAGTTTGCGATCGAGCAGACCTTTAATGCAATTCATAGCGGCCCGTTACAAACATTGGTTGTGATTTTGAGAACTGCTCAAGAACAAGCCACACCGCCGTTATTTCTACCGGAGTTGCAACGCTTGAATCAAGAATTGCGGGCAGTTTACGGCTCTGTGCAACGAGACGCGATCGCAGATGAACCGCATCTCCGCATGGGAAGTGCGATCGAATTGGCCCTGCAGGCTCCATTGCATGAATTGCTCTACAAAGTCTATTCCAACACGCTCGAACAAGAATTGCCCTACCTCAAAACGATCAAATTCAAAATTGTGCAGTTCGATCCCTTGAACACCTCGCATCTGCGGTTGGAACACAAGCGAGCACTCTGCCGCTTTCTGGAAGAAGCGCTCTGCAATGTGGGGAAACACGCGATCGAAGCGACTCGCTTGACCGTAATTTGCACTCAAGAAGGCGATCGGCAGGTGATTCGGGTGGCGGATAATGCCAAGGGGAACCCGTCTGACGCAGAAGCGCTGAGTTCCGGTGAAACGAACTGTGACAGGGAGACAACTCAATATCTAAACTCTAAACTCCAACCTTCAGGATTAGGAACGCAATTGGCAAACAATTTAGCCAAACAATTAGGGGGAACATTTCGGCGCTACCCAAATGTACCGAGGGGGACAGTGTGCGAGTTAACTTGGTCAGCCAAACGGCGCTGGTTCTGGTAATTGGTTCCTCAGAGTTAGCATCCGAATTATTCATCTCTCTCTTCTCTTCCTCTGTGTTCTCTGTGTTCTCTGCGGTTAAATCATTCCGATCCAACTGGAATTGATATCACACTTGCTATATCTTTGCGCTTTCCCGCAAACGACGCTTGTGGGCAGTCCTCTATTGTGTTTTTGTATTGTTGATTACTGTAGAAATAGTTACAGAGGGAATTGCGATGATGACTCACGAGTTGAAGCGTCGAACCATTTACTCTGCCGGCATTGCGAGTTTAATGCTGAGTGTTTCGTTCTGGATCGCTCCTGTAGTGCTGGCAAAATACACTCCTCCTGAAAACCCTTCTAAACCAAAAGACACGGGGACGAATACGACTCGCGGCGGCAGTTGTGAAGCTAATTCATCGGCGAGATTGACTGCCTTAGTGCCGTTTAGCCATGTGGGAGAGACGATTTCTGGGCATCCGACCTTTACCTGGTTTGTACCCGATCGCACTCCTCGTCCGCTGCAATTGAGGCTGTTTACTCGCACGGGACAACTTCTCTACAGAACCGAGATGCAGAGTCAGCCAGGAATCATGTCGGTTGCTTTGCCCTCAAATCTGCCCCAACTGTCGATCGGGCAATCCTATCAGTGGCAAGTGGTGTTGGTGTGCGATCCGAATGTTCCTTCGAGGAATGTGGTGGCGGCTGCAGAAATCCAAGTCGTTGGGCCTGCGGCGTCGTTGCAGACTCAACTTGCAGCCGCCCAAACTCCCCAACAGCGGATCGACCTGTATGCGGAGTCTGGGCTGTGGTATGACGCGATCGCAGAAGCGCGCAAAGCTTCTGAGACTTCTCAAAACCAAGCGGCTGTGCTGGAATTGCTAGATGCTCTTGCTAGTTCGGAAGCCGAACCTTTGAAAGATTGGAGCGATCAATTGAAGCAAATTAGAGCGATCGAACAACAACGTCAAGGACAGCGCCAACCCCCTCAACCCAAACCCTAAATCCCATGAAGCCTTTCTCGCTAAAACTGCTCAAATCCAGTAATCGTAAAGTGCGATCGGGCTTTCTCTTTCCCCTCGCTTTTTGCCTTTTGTCTGTTGCCTTTTACATTCCTCCGCATTTCTCACTCCCGGCTGCTGCTCAAACTACGGATGCTCGTCAAGCAGAGGCCGATCGACTGTGGCAGCAGGGCAACCAACAATTTCAGACTCGCCAATTCCCAGCAGCGCTGAATTCTTGGCAACAGGCACTGCAAATTTATCGCGCCCTCAAAAACCACGAAGGGGAAGGTGGGGTACTGAACAATTTGGGAGGTGCTTACCGCTATCTGGGCAACTATGCCAAAGCCATTGAGTATATGCAGCAGAGTTTAGTCATCACCCGCGAAATTAAAGACCGCGACGGAGAATGGGCAGCACTAGGCAATTTGGGAATCGCTTACAAATCTCTGGGCAATTATGCCAAAGCGATCGAGTATGGACAGCAGACTTACTAAAATCCGAGACATTTCTGGAGAAATCCCGAAATAGCTAAGTAAGTCCCGGCTTTCGTTATTAGGGAGCGTTAAAGTTCATACCTTGGGGTGCGTGCCAGCCCCAAGCACTATAACTTCGCAGTTAAACAGGCAAGGATTTGTAAAGCCAGTGCTGTGGAGAAAGTACCGCCCAATAACTATGCCGAGGCAACCTTTACTAATTAGGAATAGACGCAACCATGTCTAAAACTCCCAATCAAGTATTCGTACTTGACACCGACAAAAAACCTCTAACTCCGTGCCTGCCAGTGATAGCTAGAAAGCTGTTAAATGCAGGCAAAGCAAAGGTTTTTAGGCTGTACCCGTTTACAATCATTCTGGGAAAATCGGTCAACGATCTACCAAAACCAATTGAAATCCGCATCGACCCTGGTAGCAAAACGAATGGCATAGCTTTGGTTCAGGGAACCCAAGTCATTTGGGGCGCCCAAGTCACCCATCGGGGTCAAGCCATCAAATCTCGACTTGAAACCCGTCGAGCCGTTCGACGCAACCGCCGTAACCGCAAAACTCGTTATCGAAAAGCGAGATTCTTAAATCGTACTCGTCCGAAAGGCTGGCTGCCTCCGAGCTTGCAGCACCGAGTATTAACGACTATGACGTGGGTTTCTCGCCTTCGCAAGCTAGCACCCATCCAATCAATTGCTTTCGAGTTAGTAAGCTTTGACACTCAAAAAATGCAAAATCCAGAGATTTCTGGCGTTGAGTATCAGCAAGGGGAATTGCAAGGTTACGAGGTTAGAGAATACCTACTCGAAAAGTGGAATCGGAAGTGTGCTTACTGTGGTAGTGAAAATTTACCGCTGCAAGTCGAGCATATTAACCCACGAGCTAAGGGTGGCAGTAATCGTGTTTCCAACCTTTGCTTAGCGTGCGAAAAATGCAACATTAAAAAGGGGACTCAAGATGTCAGGGATTTTCTCAAGAAAAAGCCCGAAGTTCTCAAGAAAATAATGAGTCAAGCTAAAACCCCATTGAAAGATGCAGCGGCCGTTAACGCAACCAAGTCCGCTTTGTTCCAAGCTTTGAAGGCTACAGAGATTGAACCTATTTATGTAGGACGCGGTTCTTTAACCAAGTTCAATCGGACTAACTTAAAGCTTCCAAAGGCTCATTGGATCGACGCTGCTTGCTGTGGAGATGTAAGTCAAGGTTTGACTTTGGCTGTCAATCAACCGCTGTTGATCAAGGCAATGGGTTGGGGCAGTCGTCAAGTCGTACCGACCGATAAATATGGGTTTCCGCGTTCGGGGTATAAACCCAAGAAAAAAGTCGCAGGCTGGAATACTGGAGACATTGTTTCAATAATTGACGGAAAACATCAGGGGGTTAAGTGTAAAAGAATTAAAACCACTAGGTTCAAAGGTAATTTTGATATTCGAGTGAGCAATAGCGTGATTAGCGTTTCTCGAAATCACCTTAAACCCGTTCATCGTAACGATGGTTATAACTACTCGTTTGCATGAGATTGTCATAAAATGTCTAAAAAAGCAGTAAGAGATTTTCGATATGAAACTGCAAGCAAATTTAGTTGTTTTGAGTGCTTGCAATACTGGAGAAGGCAGAATTACCGGGGATGGCGTGATTGGCTTGTCGCGCGCTTTGATTTCAGCAGGAGTGCCGAGTGTAATTGTTTCTTTATGGGCGGTTCCCGATGCGCCGACATCCGAATTGATGCGATCGTTTTACCAAAACTTGCAAAATAATCCCGACAAAGCACAGGCATTGCGGCAAGCGATGTTAACCACGATGAAAACTCATCCCCAGCCGCGAAATTGGGCGGCATTTACTCTTATTGGGGAATCAGAGTAAGTTTTTATCAATAGCGAATCAGCTCAATGTTTTTCTACTAAATTTTAATCGCAATCGTTTGTTTTTACAGCACTTTTGCAGGTTTATCTGAAGCTGTCATCTGCCCAGTCGTCCCGCCCACCCGGTAGTCCTTAGCGGGAATGAATTCCACGGGGCTTATAGCGAAAGTCCTCGCTATGAGGACTAATACCAAATCTAACTTAAATACCCTCTTTATTTCTTAGTCTGCGGAGGCAGACTTCGTGTGTGTAGTAGCGGTTTCAACCGCCGAATCATCAAGGGGGTGGAAAACCCGGACTTTTCTTCTGGGTCCTCATAGCGAGGACTTTCGCTTTGAGGCAGGGGTTAAAACCCCTGCCGGACTATCGGTTTAACTTTTTCTAGGGCTGGAGATTCTTCGTTTCACTCAGAATGACAGAATTACGTCCCAATGCGTAAGTCCTGATATTCACCTAAGTTGCACTTTCCCGCAATCTATTTTGCACCTGATACTTCATCAACTCTGTGGGTAGAACGAATGATTTTTTTATCTGAGCTGCTTAAGATTTAAGTAAAGAATGAATCGAATTAGAACCGAGTTTGAACCTACACTTCCTAACTTTGCACCATTAACTAACAAGAGAGTCGAACATTATGACAATATCTGCCGCTCAAAATTACAAAATTCTGGTTGTAGAAGATGACGCCCCCGTCCGCACTCTCGTCTACCGCTTTTTGAACCAGACATATCAAGTACAATTTGCCGCAGACGGCAAAACAGCTCTCGAAATTTTTGAGGAATTCAACCCAGTTCTGGTGATCTTGGATTGGAATTTACCTGACACAACTGGGTATAAACTCTGCCAAGAAATGCAGAGTCAAACTAATGTTTTAGTCGCGATTCTGAGCAGCCGCACCGGCCAAGAAGATCGGATTAAAATCATGAAAGCAGGTGCCGATGATTTTATTTGCAAACCGTTTACTCTTGAAGAATTGGCAGTGAGAGTAGAAGTCTTGTTGAGGCGGGCGAGATCCGTTAGTCCGCGCCGCCTTGTCTTCGGTCAACTAGCGATCGATTTAGTGAGTAGGGAGGTGAGATTGCAGGAGCAAACTTTGACTCTAACAGCCTTAGAATTTAAGCTATTAAATTTTTTGGCAACTCATGCGGGTGAATCTTGGAGCCGCCAACAGCTAATCGAAAAAGTTTGGGGCTGGAAATCTAATTATGCAGCAGAAGAACGAGTGGTGGACGTGCATATCGGCCACATTCGCAGGAAAATGGCTAAAGTCGATGGGGCTGTTCCGAATTTTATTAAAACTATTCGGGGATACGGTTACACTTTCGCTCCGAGCGCTCGGAGTAACAAGGTAGTTTGTAATTGAAACAGTCCTGCCTTAAGAAGGAGGACTTTGAACCATCTTCCCCTCTTTATTAAGGGGGCAAGGGGAGATATAAGGGCTAATTAAAAGACAGTTACTCGCTTTCTTGAACTTTGAAATATTCGCAATAGAGTCAAAAATTATGACGATATCTACCGCTCGAACTTCCAAAATTCTGGTTGTAGAGGATGACGCCCCCGTCTACAATCTTGTCTTCGGTGAACTAGCGATCGATTTAATGAGTAGAGAGGTGAGATTGAAAGAGAAAACTTTAGCTCTCACACCTTTAGAATTTCAGCTATTGCATTTTTTAGCCATTCATTCGGGTAAAGCCTGGAGTCGCCAACAGCTAATCGAAAAAGTTTGGGGATGGAAATGCAATGACGCACGAGACGAGCAAGTGGTGGACGTGTATATCCGTCTGATTCGCAGGAAAATGGCTAAAGTCGATGCCGCAGTGCCGAATTTCATTAAAACTACTCAAGGATACGGTTACATTTTCAATCCGATCGCTCGGAATCACACGGTAGTTTCTAATTGAAGAATCATCATTATGAGATCATGTAAATTGAACACCGCTATAGTCTGGTCAATTTACCTACTGTATTTTTATGCCGACCGATGAAAGCAAAGCCACGATCGCGACAAGCAGATTACAGAGTACGATCGGGATACTAACCCTTACCGCGAAACTGGCGGCTGCAAAACTTTAGCATCCTTTGCTATTTCCGCTGACTCCAAAACCTCCTCTAAAACCGGAGAAGGAATCGGCACTTCTTCAACTACCTGATGCTTTTCCAAAGTCAAGCGAGACTGCGACGAACCAGACAATCTTTTCAACAATTTCGGTGTCGGATCGTACAGCAAATAAATAATTCGATCGCCTGCTTGCCAAATCTGGGTTGCCGACACTACTTGCAAATACCCCTGCCTTTCCACCAGCAGCGGCACCAACTCCCCGGCTTGAACCAAAGCTTGCAAGTGAGCAATCTGAAACTGCAATCCCTCACTTTTTAACTCAGTTTCCCCCAATTTTACTTCGCCGTCGCTCAAATATTCGTTCCAATCCTTCAGCGACAAATCGGAGACAAAAGCTTGATTGATTTTAGCCTGATTTGCAGGCGTATTTGCTTGCGGATCTTTGGGGAATATTGCCAAAACCCTCGGCGGTGCAAACTCTTCGGCCGCTCGCTGAGCTAACACTAAGTTTACCTCGCCGTTGTTAGTCATTGCCAGAAAAGTTCCCATCGATTCCAGTCCGGCTTCTTCTAACACGCTGTGGTCGAGAGCACTGCTCAAAAACACCCGCAAACCCTCTCGTTCTGCTTGTTCGCAAGCTTCGGGATTTGTGTCGATAATTGCCACCGATTCTCCGCGTTCTTGAAACAAGCGAGCAATTAATCTGCTCAAAGGATTTGACCCTACAATTGCTGCACCAGTTGCCGATTTTGAGGTGATGCCCAACAGTTGAGCGATCCGGCCGGCGGTTAGTCCCTGGACGAAAACTGTCATAATAATTGTTAGGAAAACTAAGGCTTTAATCGAGTCGCCACCGTTGATTCCCCGCTGGGTGAGCAAAATTGCAAATAAAGATGCGATCGACGCTGAGACAATTCCCCTCGGCGCTACCCAACAAACAAATAATTTCTGTCGCCAATTTAGTCCGCTGTTCCAAGTACACAACCAAACATTGATCGGCCGCACTACCCACATTAAAGCTAAAACTGTAAACAAACTTCCCCAACCGAGGGCGACCACACTAGCGAGGGATAAATCGGCCGCCAGCAGCACGAACAGCATGGAAATAGCCAGGACTGTGAGTTGCCCTTTAAACCTCCTCAGCAGCCTTTCTTCGGGCACAGCAGCGGCTCTGAGGACGATGCCGGAGAGGACTGTTGCCATCAGTCCCGATTCGCTGCGGATTTCTTCTGCTAAGCCGAAAAATCCCCACAAACCGGCTAAAACTACTAAGTTTTTGAGGTCTTCTGAGAGAAATTGCGATCGCTTGAGAATGAATCCCAGCAGCCAACCTCCCGTAACTCCGATGACTGCGCCAACTAATAGTCGCACGATTAAATCTCGGAACAAAACCAGCAAATCAGCATTGCCGTTCAAAATAATATTCAGCACCAATACTGCCAGAATTGCCCCGACAGGATCGATTAAAACGCCTTCTGCTTCTAGCAAGGCGGCAACTTGTTTGTCAACGGATACTTGTTTGAGCAAAGGGCCGATTACTGTCGGGCCTGTGACGACTACTAGAGAAGCATACAGAAATGCGATCGGCCAGGGAAATTCTCCCAACCAGTGTGCGGCCATTCCGCCGCCTATGAGCGTAATTAAAGTGCCTACCGTAACTAAATTGCGGATGCTGCCGGAAAGTTTGCCTAAATCTCGCAATTCCAAATTCAAGCCGCCTTCAAAGAGAATTAAAGCTACGCAAAGGGATACCATAACTTCCAAACCGCTGCCCAGCAGATTCGGGTGCAGCACTCCCAAGCAGTCTGGGCCGGCTAAAATGCCAAACAACAGCAAAAAGACGATCGCCGGAACTTTCAGATAAGCGGCCAGAACTTGAGCGCTGATGCCACAGATGACGGTCATGACCATCAACAGGGTGATGTTAAAGGAGATTTCCATAGATATAATTGTTACAGGCTGCCCGCTTAGTTTTAAATGTGCGATCGCGGGTAATTTGAGTGCAGGCGCTATTTTCGGCGCAGCTTACAAACTCGGCACGGCCCTGGATTTTTCCCAATAAGATTAAAAAACCTTGATAGTCGCTATAACTTTATCAGATAATTCTCTTGGCGTCAAAGATGGCAGCTAGCTGTAGC
This sequence comes from Microcoleus sp. B6-A1, assembly GCF_036705085.1. Lineage (NCBI taxonomy): Bacteria > Bacillati > Cyanobacteriota > Cyanophyceae > Oscillatoriales > Microcoleaceae > Microcoleus > Microcoleus sp. B6-A1. The sequence continues at coordinate 56,239 of NZ_JAUBTU010000003.1, read as the reverse complement.
TAAGCCAGAAATTGTCTGTTATTTTCCAGAGTCCGATGGGGATGCGGGCACAGAGGGAGAGGATTTGACGAATTTTGATGGGGAGTCAATCGATTTTAGATTTTAGATTTTAGATTTTAGATTTTAGAATTGAAGTATTGACCCCACGGATAAATTCGGGGGGCAAGTTTCATCGGATAAGCTGTTGCGGCATTTAAATGGTATGTCAAAAATTTTTAAAGTCTTGTGGGGTGGGCGTCCCGCCCGCCCTCAATCTACAATTTAAATGCGCGACAGCTTACAGGTTTTTTATTTCACCGGTCCTGAGTCTGCTTTCGGAATGAATCCGGGGGCTTGTATCCTAGATGCTTGATTGTCAATCTCCAATCAAAAAGCTCACATCTCAAATCGATCGCCGCCAGACTCATCTTTAGAGTAGTTTCCATCTAAAAAACTCTAAAATCCCAAGATTCATCTGTAGAGTCAATCTAAAATCTAAAATCTAATCGATCGCCCTCAGACTCATCTTTAGAGTAGAGTTCCCATCTAATATTATGTCCGGTCGATTACCCCTAATAAGGTAGGGGCGGGTTCACCAACAATACCGGCCAATAATTGACCATCTCAAAAACCCGCCCTTTTAATCGCGGTCACTCGATCGGACATGATATAAAATCTAAAATCGCAAGATTCATCTGTAGAGTCAATCTAAAATTTCAAATCTATAATCGAGTGGCATTCTGCCACCTGCGAAAAAACTCCGATAGAATGGTCGGCGAAATTCGCCCTTCCAGCCAATCTAAAGCCTGGTTTTGGTTTGGTGCTGCCCGATAAAATTTGCACGCATCTATCAGCCGAATCGGAGAATTAGTGACTATAGATTGAGAGCGCCATTTTTGTGCAAACTCGTTAATAATAGCCGGAGAAATTTGTTTTTGCAGCCAATCTAAAGCTTGGTCTTGTTGTGCTAAACCGCGATAAAATTTGCCCACATCTATCAATCGCAAATTACTGTCTTGAGGTAAGGTAGTTGCCCGCCATTTTTGAGCAAAGTCCGCTAAAACAGAGGTAGGAACCTGACTTTGCAGCCAAATTAAGGCAGTATCTTGGGTAGCCTTAGCTTGATAAGACGAAAATATCTGAGTCAGCCGCACGTCTGATATGGGAGTGGGAGTCGGAGTGGGAGTCGGCTGCGGAGTGGGTGTCGGCGCTGGAGGGGGGACAACTACTTTGGGAGATTTTCGCATCAAAGCGGCCCAGGTTTTGAGGCTGGCAATGCCGTCTGGATTCAGACCTTGAGATTTCTGAAACGAGATGAGCGCCGCTGTGGTGTTGGCTCCAAATTTACCGTCCATCGCGCCTTGATAGAAACCTTTAATTCTTAATTCCCTCTGGATGTCTGCAACTTTATAACTTACGGCGCCTTCTCGGACGCTTTCATAAATATTGGTGTCTACATTGCCCGATACGCCGGAGACGCTGCCGCTGTCGCTGTACTGCCAAAAAGTCCAAGTTTTCCAGCCGCCGGGAACCCAAGGTTCCTCAGCAGTGGTATAGTGAGCAATCCACAGCGGGTAATCGGCAAACCGTTTTGTCCCCAAGTTGTCCCAGAAAGCGGGGTAAGTGTAGATAATCGGCCGCATCAAGGTGGCTTTTTCGACTGCTTCTAACCAAATTGCGGCTCGATCGCACAATTGATCCACACTCAAACCGCCTGTAGTTTCGATATCCAAGACTGCGGGCAAATCCCCCGCTTCGAGTTTTACAGTTTTCAAGAACAAATCTATTTGTCCTTGAATGCTGCTTGCAGGTCGAAAAAAGTGGTAAGCACCGCGTTGAATCCCCGCCGCTTTCATCGCCGCCCAATTGCGAGCGAAAGTTTGGGCAACGAAGGTTGCACCTTCGGTCGATTTGACAAAACTGAAGGTAATACCATCCCTGGCAACTGCTTGCCAATTGACATTGGGCTGGTAGTCGGAAACATCTATACCGCGAATACTCATATTACAAAGAGTTGAGAAAAGCTGGTTTGCTCTGAAGCAGCGACTCGATTAAGGGTACATTAATTTGTAATGCTAAGTCGCTAATTGTTTTTTTTGGAGGGGAGATGGTGCACATGAACTTCGATCGAATAGAGCCCGGCCCTGGTCAAGAGTCTGTTTGGGATTACCCGCGTCCCCCTCGGCTTGAGGAATCGACCAAACACGTACAGATAATTTTTAATGGAGTGACGATCGCCGACACGCGCCGTCCTCAGCGGGTATTGGAGACCAGTCACCCTCCTGCCTACTATATCTGCCCCGATGACATCAAAATGGAATATTTGCACAAAACTTTACGGGGTTCTTGGTGCGAGTGGAAGGGACAAGCCGGTTATTACACTGTGACCGTAGAGTCGAAAGAAGTAGTCAATGCTGCTTGGTTTTATCCCAATCCTAATCAGGTTTTTGCAGCTATTAAAGATTATGTGGCTTTTTATCCGAGCAAGATGGATGCCTGTTATGTGGACGGGGAATTAGTGCAATCTCAACCAGGGGATTTTTACGGCGGCTGGATTACCAAAGATATTGTCGGCCCGTTTAAGGGAGGGCCAGGAACTTGGGGGTGGTGAGGGAGTTTTGAGTTTTGAGTTGAGGACAGGGGCAGACACCGAGTTTTTTTACCCAAAACCTCGTTACAGCCTCGACCCCGGTTTAAAAACCTGGTTTTTTGAGTTTTTGTGCCCCGTGAATGAGTTGAGGACTCGTGCAGAAACTGGTTTGTTTTACGGCGCAAAAAACCAAGAGTCAAAAATTGAGTAATAATTCAATAAATATAAATCTATAATTGAGTGAGGATGAATCAATACAATGCAGGCACGGCAGAAACTAACGCAGCTTAAATAAATAGTGTAGTAAAGAATACGGTCACTGGTAATAAATAAATAATTATATAATTTAATAGCTGACACTAGCTTTGTTGCTGGTTTATTGTTTATTCGGATCTGCGCTGTGTCTGTTGAATTTATTGAGCCGTCTAACTCGGCAGAAAACTCACCCCAAAATTTATCTTTAGAGTCTACCCTTAAGGATCTGGCTCTATTCAATTTTCAGGTTGACTCCTCATATCTCGCCAAAGAAGTAGCTCGGTTGTTTCAATCTCACCCGCTGCTTCCGGGAGTTATCTTGACCGTAAATGGGGAATTTTTAGGGATGATATCGCGTCGGCGATTTATGGAACGCATGAGCCGCCCTTACGGAGTAGATATATTTGCTTGCAGACCGATTATAGCCTTGTATCAAATAGCTCAAACCGATATTTTGATTTTACCAGGAGTAGCCTTAATTGTCATGGCCGCTCAGCGCTCCGTGCAGCGACCGCCGGAACTGCTTTACGAGCCGATTGTTGTGCAGTTAGAACCTCAAGTTTACCGACTTTTAGACGTGCATCAACTGTGGGTAGCTTTATCCCAAATTCACCAACAAGCTACTTGGTCTATGAGCGAACTTTATTACAATTTATCCCTCACGCAATCCGAGTTAGAAGCAGCTAACTCTCAATTAAAAGCAGCTAATTCCGAATTGTATCGCCTTGCCAACTTAGATGGCTTAACTCAGATTGCCAACCGCCACTGTTTTAACGAATACTTAGAGAAAAAATGGCAAGAATTGGGAGAAGCAGCAGCAGAACTATCTTTGATTTTATGCGATGTTGACTTTTTTAAGACATACAACGATACTTACGGGCATCAGGCGGGAGATGCTTGTTTGCAACAGGTAGCCAAAACTATTGTTGAGGCTGTACATTACTCAGCAGGGGCAGTTTCGGGGGAGACTCTGGTAGCTCGTTACGGAGGTGAAGAATTTGCGGTAATTTTACCCCGCACTTCGTCAGAAATAGCTGTTTGGATTGCAGAGCAAATTCGAGTTTGGGTAAAAGAACTAGAAATCGAACACCTTAATTCAGCGGTGTGTTCTTTCGTGACGCTGAGTTTGGGGGTAGCGAGCACGTTTCCTCAGCCCGAAACTTCCCCGGAAAAACTGCTTGCGGCGGCAGACCGTTCGCTTTATCAAGCTAAAGACCGAGGGCGCGATCGAGTGATTTTAGATTTTAGATTTTAGATTTTAGATTGGAAAAAGTGATCCACGGATTTATCCGTGGGCTGGTTTAATGGTTTCGATCACAGATTGTCTGGCAAATCCCCGATCGACCTGCCGATGCTAGCGAGCAATTTCTCCAAAGCTTTCATCTGCTTGACGGTGAACGTCGGCACATTCTTCCCCAACTCCCAACGGCTGATGGTTTGCGACGAAACGCCAAGCTCTCGGGCCAAATCTTCTTGACTCATCTCCAGTTCTTCCCTGAGCTTCTTCAAATGCGACTCTTCATCTTCAGGTCGCGGAACGGGCTTTTTCGGCATATCCTCGATCGCACATTTTTTATATAAGATGCTTAAGCATCTTGACTAAACAATAAATTGATTAGACAATATGTTTAATAGCCAGTCCAGAACCGTGGAAAGTACAAGGACTGGCTCTAATACCCCTTTGGAAAGGAGCATGAATCGATTATGCCTTACAAACAGCGTCTGAATTCCTGGATTATTGTTCGCCTGCTTCCCAATTTACAAAGAAGCGTCGTGGGTCGGTTTCGCAGTTGGTCGGATGCAGACGGTCAGATCCGCATTTTGCGACAGTTGTTGCCGGAAGCTCGCCTAATAGTCGTGTTCGATCCGGGCGATCGCTCGTAAATTAGTTTTGAGTTTGGAAGCGATCGCCCAACGGTAAGGCGCATAGCTCGAAAGGCGCGATCGCTCCTATTCTCATTTGAAATTTTATCGGACGATCGTCCCGTGCCTACAAAGACTCGCACCAAGCACGTTCTGCCGTCCAGTGTCTGTCCGAAGATTCATAAATCCTCAACCCATCCAACCCGGCATTTTGGATCATCTCCTCAACTTCATCCAGCGTAAATGCTGCTTGCAACGAATCGCTGAATAACTGTTTCTGATGCGCGTTGCAATCTCCTGCATACAGATTGACTAAATTATCCCTGATTTCCGCTTTTTCCGGTCGCAGCAAATCCCGCAAAAAAATTGCTCCCTGCGGCTTCAACACCCGCTTGATTTCCTGCAAAAACGGCAGCGGATCGGGCAAATGGTGGATAATGCTGTTGGAAATCACCATGTCAAAATAACTGTCTGGATACGGCATTGCCTTAGCATCAATTAATTCGAGACTGATTTGCGATCGCACGCCCGCCTTTTCCACATTTTGGGCCCCGACTTTCAGCATATTTGGCGACAAATCAATGCAAGTCAATTTCCATGCTGGCCGGAGTTGACAAAGGGCGATCGGAATTCTCGCCGTACCCGTCCCCGCATCCAAAACGTTTCCAAAAACCGGCCCCAACGCCGCAGCACTCTGAGCAAAAGCAGCATTAACGTCAGCAAAGTCCATCGAATCGTATTCGATCGCCTCTTCCAAGGAATCCATCACTTCCGGTTCCAAAACTCGCTGCATAAAATTTATCTCGTTCTCTGGCATTTCCATATAGAGGCTGAGCTTCGCCTGCAAAAGCTCGACTAACTCCGGTTCCATATATTTGTAATTGTCCGGGATTTGCAGGCAAATAACTTTCTTGCCTTCGAGACTTTCGGGAAATTTGCTGCGAAGTCGATCGCCATGCTTCTTCTCCATCACAAATATCAAATCCGCCCAGCCCAGCAAACCCTCAGTTACTCTAATTCTTGCACCTTTTTCCGTTCCCGCCGATCGCACACTGTAGCCACTAACATTCTCGCATATCTTCTCGGCAGTCAAACTTCTCCACTTATTCTGACTGCACACAAACAATATCTTGGTTTTATCCATCTAGACACAATTACAAAATTCTATGTTTATCGTGGCACGGGCGTCCCGCCTGTGCTTCCAAAGCGGTTAAAAATTTCCTTCTAATTTCCCCCCGCTTGCACCTTGCATACCACAAATACTGTATTTTGTCAAATCTGGCAAAATCTGCGTTACAATTCTTAAACCATAAAATACGGATTTTGCATAAATAATTGTACTTATTACATTTGCGAATTCGTTAATTTTACGATTTTAAAAGCTTTCAGCGTCAAAAAGTAAAATTAGTCATAATGCCCCTGGATTATGAAAATCGTACCACAAGCCTCAAAACAAGTAAATAGGTAAAATAATTGAGAATGAAGTCAATAATTTTGGTCGTCTTTAGATTTGCTTAACAATTGAGAGGTCAAAATAGATCGAACATTTAAAACTAAATCGACTTTTAGATTGTTTTTGCTTATTAAAGTAGCCGGAATTGCCCCGAAGACCGATCGACCCTCAACAATAGATACAGATGCTCGATCGCACAATGGCATCAAACCAAACTTGCTCGAACTCTGCTAGAATTAGTAAAACGAAGTCGTTATGAGTTTGAATAAATAGCTATGACCGAACAAACCGTAGAAAACTTAGTAATTATCGGCTCAGGCCCAGCAGGCTACACCGCAGCAATCTACGCCGGGAGGGCAAACCTGAAACCCGTAGTCTTTGAAGGCTACCAAGCGGGAGGCGTCCCCGGCGGTCAACTGATGACCACCACAGAAGTCGAAAACTTTCCCGGCTTTCCCGAAGGCATCACCGGGCCGCAACTGATGGATCGGATGAAAGCTCAAGCAGCGCGCTGGGGTGCCGAATTATACACAGAAGATGTAATTTCGGTGGATTTGACCAAGCGTCCGTTTACAGTGCGATCAGAAGATAGAGAAATCAAAACCCACACGATAGTAATCGCTACAGGCGCGACGGCGAAAAGGCTGGGGCTGCCTAGCGAACACGTATTTTGGAGTCACGGCATTTCTGCCTGTGCGATTTGCGACGGTGCTACCCCAATTTTTAAAGGAGTAGATTTAGCTGTCATCGGCGCGGGCGACACAGCAGCGGAAGAATCTATTTATTTGACAAAATACGGCTCTCACGTACATATGCTGGTGCGGCGCGATCAAATGCGCGCCAGCAAAGCCATGCAAGACCGAGTGCTGAGCAATCCCAAAATTACCGTGCACTGGAACACCGAAGCAGTGGATATTTTGGGCGAAGCGGGTGGCAAAATGGACGGGGTGAGACTTAGAAATATCGTGACCGGCACTGAGAGCGATTTGCTGGTGAAAGGATTGTTTTACGCGATCGGTCACACTCCCAACACTCAACTGTTCCAAGGTCAGTTAGAACTCGACGAAGTAGGCTATATCGTTACCAAACACGGTTCGGTAGAAACCAGCGTCGAGGGAGTTTACGCCGTCGGCGACGTGCAAGACCACGAGTTTCGCCAAGCAATCACCGCCGCCGGTAGCGGTTGTATGGGGGCGATGCTGGCAGAACGTTGGCTGTCAGTTAACGGTTTAACGCAGGAATTCCATCAAACCGAGGCATCCGAGCAACCCACAGCAGCGCCGGAAGCTCCAAAAGTACGCAAAACCAGCGAGAACTTTGATATCCAAGACACGCGCCACGAAGGAGGTTATGCTTTGCGGAAGTTGTTCCACGATAGCGATCGACTGATTGTGGTCAAATATTCCGCTCCGACTTGCGGCCCTTGCCACAGCCTTAAGCCGATTTTGAGCAAAGTAGTAGATGAGTTCGAGGGCAAAATCCACTACGTGGAAATTGACATCGAAGAAGATCCAGAAATTGCTGAAAATGCTGGCGTAATTGGTACGCCGACGATTCAGTATTTCAAAGACAAAGCTTTGGTGACTGAGCTCAAGGGAGTTAAGCCGAAAAGCCAGTACCGCGAGTTAATTGCTAGTAATTTGTAGAAAGGCAAATTAGTGAAGACTTTTTAACCGCAGATATCAGCGGATGAACACAGATAAACGCAGATAAGATTACATCTGCGTTTATCTGCGTTCATCTCCGGTTAAAAAGTCTTCCTATGGTTTTCGGTAAATATTGATATGCTGATGAAAACAAATCTGACGCACGAATTATCAATTATGGCTCAAAGCCGCCTCCGACTGCCGCGATTTCTCAACAGTGCCTCACCGTCAAGCCTGTCAATGAAAATGATGTGGGCAGGTTTGACAATAACTGCCGTGTTTATATTGGTAGCAACCTTGTCTCCAGCTATGCAAGCTTGGGGATGGCTGCAAAATCCTACCGAGGCTTTGAGTAACCCCATCCACGAACCGCCGTCGGCGAATTATTGGTTTGGTACTAGCCGCAGCGGCTACGATGTGTTTTCCCGCACGCTGTTTGCTTCTCGCGCTGCTTGGCAAGTGGTAATTTTAGCCACATCTTTGAGTTTGTTTATCGGTGTGCCGCTGGGTTTGGTTAGCGGTTATTTGGGCGGTAAGCTCGATCGAGTGTTGTTATTTTTAATGGATACAATTTATACTTTGCCGGGGCTGCTGCTGTCTTTGACGTTAGCGTTTGTAGTGGGAAAAGGAGTTTTGAATGCTGCGATCGCCCTGAGCATTTCCTACATCCCTCAATACTACCGCGTCGTCAGGAATCACACCGTCAGCGTCAAAACCGAATTGTTTGTCGAAGCCGCGCGAGCAATGGGTGCTGACACTTGGACAGTGCTTTCGCGCTACCTGTTTCTGAATGTGATTCAGAGCGTACCGGTGCTGTTTGCGCTCAACGCTGCCGATGCAATTTTAACATTAGGAGGTTTGGGATTTCTCGGATTAGGACTTCCAGAAGCAACTCCCGAATGGGGCCACGACTTGCGTTTAGCTTTAGATGCGCTACCTACTGGCATTTGGTGGACAGCTTTGTTTCCCGGTTTGGCGATGACTTTAATGGTAGTGGGATTGTCTTTGGTGGGAGAAGGATTAAACGAGTTTGTGAATCCTCGCCTGCGGAATCAGCAGTAATTTTTCTGTAGCACAATCTCAAAAAACCAAACACCCAGATTCCGGACTTCTTTGAGAAGTCGGGAATCTAACGAAAAAGCGTTTTAGGTTTAATGAAAACGACCTACTTATCCAAGAAACACCAAGTATAGTTAAGGAGGCGAAATCATGAAAAATGTTCCACGCATAGAATATCTAAAAGTCCAAAATTACCGAGCTTTACATAATCTAGAACTTAAAAATATTACTCCATTAACCGTCTTCTTAGGACCAAATGGCAGCGGAAAATCAACTATTTTTGATGTTTTCGCTTTCCTGTCCGAATGTTTCACCGAAAGCCTCAGAAAAGCATGGGATAGACGAGGCAGATTTCGAGAATTACGCACCAGAGATAGTACAGGCTGTATCATCATTGAATTAAAATATCGAGAGACATCAAAATCACCGTTAATCACCTATTATCTCGCCATAGATGAAGAAAATAATCGTCCTTTTATCGCTGAAGAATGGTTACAGTGGAGACGAGGAGGTCAAGGTAAACCTTTTCGCTTTTTAGATTTCAAAAAAGGCGAAGGACAAGTCATTAGTGGCGCAACTCCTGATGAAGAAGGCGAAAGGATAACCGAACAACTAGCATCATCTGAATTATTAGCAGTAAATACATTAGGACAATTTGCCAAACATCCTCGCGTCAGCGCATTAAGACGCTTTATTACAGGTTGGTATTTATCCTATTTAACCGCAGATAATACCCGCAGCCTTCCCGAAGCAGGTGCACAGGAAAGATTGTCCCCCACTGGTGACAATTTACCTAATGTTATCCAATACCTAAAAGAACAACATCCCCAACGGTTAGAACAAATACTAAAAACCCTTTCTGCTCGTATTCCACGCCTCGAAAAAGTCGAGGCTCTTGTCATGCAGGATGGCAGACTTTTGTTGGAAATTAAAGATGCTCCTTTTTCTCATCCCATTTTGGCAAAATATGCCTCCGATGGTACGTTAAAACTCTTAGCTTATTTGACAGTTTTATTCGATCCCAATCCCCCGCAATTAGTGGGAATAGAAGAACCAGAAAATCATTTGCATCCGCAATTATTACCTCAGCTTGCAGAAGAATGTCGTTCGGCTTCGGCGAATACTCAATTAATGATAACAACCCATTCTCCCTTTTTTGTAGATCGTTTAAAACCAGAAGAATTATGGGTATTATATAGAGATGAAAAAGGTTATACTCAAGCCAAAAAAACCGCCGATATGCCGGGAATCAAACAATTCATAGAAAACGGTTCGTTACTCGGATCGCTGTGGATGGAAGATTTCTTTGATGTGGGAAATCCCCTCAAAAATGCGGGTGTACCGCAATGATTTTAACCTGAAACTTATGAGGAGGCGAGCATTTTGCATCTTGAGTTTTTAGTGGAAGAAGCATCCCTAGAATCAGCTTTAACCCAGCTTTTGCCCAAAATTTTGCCATCGACTGTTACCTATAAAATTCATGCTTTTCGAGGGAAAACAGATTTACTGGCTAAATTGCCTAACCGTTTGAAAGGTTATCAAGCATGGCTTCCGCCTGATTGGAAAATTGTTATTTTAATAGATGAAGATCGAGAAGATTGTCTCAAATTAAAACAACAACTAGAAATAATGGCAATATCATCGGGATTAATCACTAAATCTTCCTGTCAAAAAGATAAATCATTCCAAGTCTTAAATCGAATTGTAGTTGAAGAATTAGAAGCGTGGTTTTTCGGCGATGTTGAAGCAATTCGCCAAGCTTACCCTAAAGTCTCTCCCAATTTAGCTAATCAAAAAAAATATCGAGAGCCTGATGCTATCAAAGGAGGCACCTGGGAGGCTTTAGAAAGAGTATTACGGAACGCTGGATACCATCAGGGAGGACTAGAAAAATATAAAGCCTCTAGCGAAATTTCTAAATATATGAATCCTGAATCAAATCTCTCTAAAAGCTTCAAAGTCTTTTATCAAGGTTTATTAGAAATCATCAATAGTAAGCAGGTATAATCAACTTTATAGACAATTTTCGCTCTCGTCATTGCTGACCTAGGAGGGCGATAAATAATTTAGAGCTCAAACCTAGATCCGCGCTTTCGGAGGACACGCTGTAAATAAATGTAACAAAAGTTTTAGCGATCGCACCAGCGTCCTACCCTTCCCTTGTTTAAGCCTCCTGCAGTTTATGCCCTCTCTAACAATAGCAAGCACATCGCTAACTGGATAAGTTTTTCTTCCCTGGGGGAGTTATCATCGGCCGACAGTTGCAGCAACGCCCGCTGTGGCTTTTGTTTCGTCTGCTTGAAATTATCCAGACAATTCGGGAATGCTATCTAAATTTAATTAAAGGGGTTTATCGAATCTTCACACTGTCACGATATATTTAAAGGAATCGTGAAGTTATACTTCCGGGAGATGGCTAATTGTATTGTTTGTGAGAGAAACGTGCGATCGCGCAAGTGCGAACCGAAAGCCAAAAAATTTAGAGAAGTCCGCAGCCGAGAGTGGCGCGGTGGCTTAACTCTCAGTAGAATTTATCCTGGTGGTTTTTGCCACTGACGCGACAAACTCGTGTCGAACTGCTTAAATAAGAATGTGACGTTAAGAACTTAATGTGATTTAACGTCAAAATTAAAGCCAATTTCTGAGATTTGAGCTAACTTAACAATTAAAGCCCCTGTTGCACTACTCAACCCGCAACGCTTCATAGGGGGTCAGAGTCGGTCTCTAATCCAGAGTGGCCGGCTTAAAACTAAAGCTACGAGCTTTATTCAATCGCAGATTGCGTATGATTCAATTCAGGGAAACAGGGTAATGATGGGTGTATCTACACGGATTGTATTGGTTCCAATTTGGGCAACTCAAAAATTGTCTGCTAACTGTCTGGCCAACTACGCCGCAGCCGTTCACCCAGATATACGCAGAAAACAGCGCCGTTCGATCGTGCCAAAGTTTTTGCGGGCCGTTCTCAGGATTTAGCAGAGCCGGACATGAGTTAGTATTGTCAAGCTAAGCTGACAGAGTTTTCCTAGTTCTTGATAAACAATGGAAAACAACTTCCATTTTTTGTGAGAAAGGCTACAATCGGGAAGGTCTTGGCAAGATCCGATTCTCCCCTTTTGGTGCTTCAACCCTCTGCTGTTGCATTTGAGGCAGCAGACCGACATCCAAGGTGGCGAAAATTTGCCGTGCAACTGTCATGTCTGACAACCAGAGTGAAAGCAAGGCGAATCAAAAGTTCGATACCTCCAATACAAAAGTTAGAGGGTTCCGTGCGGGAAAACTTGTACGGGTAAAAGCTCGAAGTACCGAGTAAAAAAGCCAGTATTTTTGGAAGTGCGATCGATCGCACTTCATGGTTTGCTTCTGTGGGCAAGGTATCGCAGATGATGTGGTAACTCGTTCCGAAAGAAAAAGCCGCTAGCTCAATTCAAGGTCGCGATGTTAAAATTTGCGATCGATTGAATGCGTTGCCTGCTTCAAGCCAGAACTCGAACTGTGACTCATAAAACAGGTGCTGTTTCGGTAACAGATTCAGCTAGCAGACCGAAAATCCCACTATTTTTTCCTGCGGGAATGTCAATACTGGCTAACTTGTCTAAACTACAAACAGACACTATTCCACTGTTATTTATTCTTTAATTCAGGAGCATGAGGAAGACGGCATGATCCAGGCTAACACCGTACTCGAAACCACAATTACACCGGAAATGGAAACACTCGAGTTGCTTCGGGGCGCCGAAAGCGTTCTACCTGAGAGCGAGTTAGAGCTCTTTATCGACGAAGAAGACGATCGAGAAGAATTCTTAGACTCTCAATCTGAGGAAGACCCTAAATCTGGCAAAGGCGCCAAAGCCCGCCGGCGGGCACAGGCAAAGAAAAAGCATTATACTGAAGACTCTATTCGTCTTTACCTGCAAGAAATCGGTCGGATTCGACTGCTGCGAGCTGACGAAGAGATTGAACTAGCGCGCAAAATTGCAGATTTGCTGGAATTAGAGCGAGTTCGAGAACAACTGCTCGAAGAGTATAACCGCGAACCCAAAGACAGCGAATGGGCTAATGCTGTAGATATGGCACTTCCTGCATTCCGTCACCGACTTCACGTTGGTCGGCGGGCCAAGGAGAAAATGGTGCAATCAAACCTGCGTTTGGTGGTGTCGATCGCCAAAAAATACATGAATCGCGGTTTGTCTTTCCAAGATTTGATTCAGGAAGGCTCTTTGGGTCTGATCCGGGCCGCTGAAAAATTCGATCACGAAAAAGGCTACAAGTTTTCTACCTACGCAACTTGGTGGATACGTCAGGCCATCACCCGGGCAATCGCCGACCAATCCCGCACTATCCGCCTACCGGTTCACCTTTACGAAACCATCTCGCGGATCAAGAAAACTACCAAACTCCTGTCTCAGGAAATGGGTCGCAAGCCTACGGAAGAAGAAATTGCTACCCGCATGGAGATGACGATCGAGAAGTTGCGGTTTATCGCTAAGTCCGCACAGTTGCCCATCTCTCTAGAAACTCCGATCGGCAAAGAGGAAGATTCGCGTCTGGGAGACTTTATTGAATCTGACGGGGAAACACCAGAAGATCAAGTCTCGAAAAACTTGCTCAGGGAAGACTTGGAAAGCGTTTTGGATACTCTCAGCCCCCGAGAACGAGATGTACTGCGGCTGCGTTACGGCTTAGATGACGGACGGATGAAGACCTTGGAGGAAATTGGTCAAATCTTTAACGTCACTCGTGAGCGGATTCGCCAAATCGAGGCTAAAGCTCTGCGGAAGTTGCGCCATCCCAACCGGAACAGCATCTTGAAAGAATATATCCGCTAGAGTAATTTGCTAGCATCACCCGAAAGAGTGATTATCACTCTTTTGGGGGGGGGGAACCCCCCGACCCGGTTTGAGCTAGAGCTGTTAAATTTTGTGCTGCTAACTGCAGGGAGCAATTGGCTATTTGTGGCCCAAATCGCGCTGCCAAAATTTAGGGAGTCCGTTACGGAACTCCCAAGCTTTGCATTGTCACAAAAGTCTTAACTAGAAAATTACATCAGGCCCCAAAAGTGAAGCACGCCTTGACCGGAAACCAATTCGATGATGACAGCGGCAGAGAAACCAATCATCGCCAAACGACCGTTCCAATTTTCGGCTCCTTCGCTGAAGCCCCAGTTCCAAGCGTTGCGTTTTTGTTCTTGCATAGTGCGAACTCCTTTCGTTAACTTTTGTAAGGCTTATGTAAATAAATATAACAGTGACTTGAAAAAAGTGCAAGCTTGTGATGAGTGATATCGGTCACAACGGTCGATCGACCTTGATGATTTTGCCTAACGAGGAAAAATAGCCAACTCGGTATCAGGGTCAAACAAGTGAATCTTGTCGTGGGCGATAGCCAACCAAAGCTCCTCGCCAACTCGGATCGATCGCTCAGGAGGAACCCGCACTTGCATCCGCACCGCCGGAGCATCCGTCAAACAAACCCCCAAATAAGTTTCGTGTCCCAAAGCCTCTACAATTTCCACTTGTACCGAAATATTTTTGGTAGCCGGAGGGTTAATGCTCAGATGTTCCGGCCGAATGCCCAAAATCAGCCTTCGCCCGTCATATTGTTGTAGACTTTTTGCCCAAATATCGGGTAAAGTAAAGCGAAATTGCGGGTGAGAAATCAACAGCGGAGCACTAAATTCCACAGACAAAAAATTCATCGGCGGAGAACCGATAAACTCAGCAACAAACAGATTAGCCGGCTTGTTGTAAAGCTCTAGAGGTTGAGCTACTTGCTGAATCTGGCCGACCTTCATAATAGCAATGCGATCGCCCATAGTCATCGCCTCAGTTTGGTCGTGAGTTACATAAATAGTTGTAGTTCCCAACTGTCGCTGCAACTGCACAATTTGCGATCTCGTTTGGGCCCTCAATTTCGCATCCAGATTCGATAACGGTTCGTCCATCAAAAAAACTTCAGGATTTCTAGCCATCGCCCTACCCAAAGCTACCCGCTGCTTTTGCCCTCCCGAAAGTTGTTTTGGCAAGCGATTTAAAAGAGATTCTATTTGCAATAATTCAGCTACCTCCCGCACTCGTTTTCCTACAGCCTTTTCCCGTTCCGACAAATAGCGCAAACCGGGAGGCAACTTGCGAGTCGCTCCTACCAAAAAATCCTCCCATAAAGCATATATTCGCTCGTTGTTTAAAGTATTAGAAGCTAAATAATTAATAAGCTCTTTTACCTGATTCCTGATTTTTTCTGCCTTCTCCTTGCTTCCTTTTTCTTTTTCTGTCTCTTCTGCCTTCTCTCTGCTCCCTTCTAGCTGCTTCCTTCTAGCTGCTCCCTTTTCCCTTGTTCCTTGTTCCTTCTTCCTTCTATCAGTTACATCCGTTACATCCGTTACAGAATCCGTTGCCGAACTTCCTTCTTCCTTCTCCCTTTCAGAGCGGCGCAATCCAAAGGCGAGATTATCGTAAACTGTTAAGTGAGGATAGAGAGCATAATTTTGAAATACCATAGCGATATTTCGGTCTTTAGGAGGCAAATCGTTAAGGAGCCGATCGCCAACCCAAATATTGCCGGCCGTCAAAACTTCCAAACCGGCGATCGATCGCAGCAAAGTGCTTTTTCCGCAGCCAGAAGGCCCCACCAGCACCATGAATTCCCCATCTTCGACCGTCAGGTTAATGCGCCGCAAAACGCTGTTAGACGCAGGGCGATCGGCTATAGGTGAGACACTTTCTGCGACGGTGTTTGCTTCTTTTTCCTGTTCTCCTTGGCGGAGCGGAAAACTTTTGTAGATATTTTCTAATACAACTTGCGCCATTAAACAATTTTAGATTTTAGATTTTAGATTTTAGATTGGGGAATTGGGAATTGGGAATTGGGCATTGGGCATTGGTAATTGAGATATTCAAGGAAGGAGGAAGTTGGGGAACGAGCAGTGTAAAGGATTTAAATGATTTAACGGATGGATGTTGAAGTCAGAAGTCAGATGGAAGAAGTCAGATTAATTCCTCAATGCCCTGTTTGGCCCATGCCCCATGCCCCATGCCCCATGCCCCATGACTATTGACTATTGACTGCTGATAACTTTGATGATTCTTTCACCCGGATTGAGGTCAAAAACTCGATCGCCCGCAGCATCTTTCCCCCAAAAAGCTATAGCATCAATAGCCGATCGCAACAGGCGGCCAGAATTAGTAAAAAGTTTGACATCCGTACCCGGAACAGCCTGCAGCAAACCAACTAAAGCATCTTTAGGCTCTGCGAAGCGAAAAGCTTGAGTGCCAATTTCCCCCCGGTTAGTAAGTCTGACAGAACCTGCCGGCATTCGTTTTGCCCAACCCAACTCGGAAAATAGTACCAGACTGTCGTCCGGGTAAAGAGTGATGCAACCCACCAACTCTTCCTGCTTCCGCAACCTGGTGACTTGAGAACCCTGGGCCGCGCGGCCCATTGGCGGCAGTTGTTCATCATCAATCTCAAACCGGAGGACTCTGCCTCCTGAAGTTGCGATCGCCACTTGCTCGCCAACTTTACCCAGACTCGCACAGCGCAGCCGATCGTCCTCCTTGAGTTTAACAACAGTAACCCCACGATTAGTCAAATCAGCAAATTCCTGCATCGCCAAGCGCTTAATTTTTCCTTGCTGAGTCAGAGTTACTAAATCTGCGGCTTCCGAATTTTCCGGCAAAATAAAGTGTGCAACTGTGATTTCCGACAAAGCGCGATCGGCACTATCTTTAGTAGCACTCGGCGACAACAAACTAACGATCGGCGTTCCCCGGTCTTTGGCGCTACTACTAGGAATATCGGCCACTTTCAGCGGGTAAGCTTTGCCGTTAGGAGTTAAAACGACCAAAGTGCGATCGGTTTTCGTCAGATTTGCCGTCACAATAAAATCTTCATTCTTTTCTAACGCTGAAACCGATTTTTCGCGACTCTTCGAGCGTGGCTTTTCCCCAGTCGGCAAGCGTCGCACGTACTGCTTGTGCGAAAATTCAACAATAGTTTCCTCTGCCTCTAGAACCGGTAATAAGCTAGGCTGAATCGTTGCCGGCGACAACTGCTTTACCGCAGAATTTTTCTTACCAGAAAATTGTGGTTCGGCGTTTGCTGCGCGTGCAGTTCCATTGGCGAATTTAGTGCGGCGGGGGTCAGCGTACTTACGTTTTAGCGATCGAAATTCCTTCTTTAAAGCTTTCAAAAGTTCGCGCCTGTCGCTCAACAACCGCTGCAATTCTTGAATATTAGCCATCAACTCATCAAACTCAGACTGCAAATTTTGCCTTTCCAAACCAGTCAGTCTCCGCATAGGCATCGCCAAAATCGCATCAGCTTGACTTTCACTCAAATTGAGGCGAACTTGGAAAGTTTGCTTAGCAGTAGAGCCGTCAGGAGAATTTCTGAGAATGTCGATCGCTGTATCGAGATTTGTCAAAGCCAACATTAAGCCTTGGACAATATGACAGCGGCGTTCTGCTGCTTGCAACTCGTAATTGTAGCGGCGGGTAAGAGTCACTTCCCGGAAATCCAGAAATTCCTGCAACAATTGTCTGAGCGTCAACTGTCGCGGTTGACCGTTGACAATTGCCAGCAAAATCGCCCCAAAATTTGTTTGCAGGTCAGTTTGTTGGTAAAGGCGAGCGAGAACCGCTTCTGGAGTAAATTCCCGCTTGAGTTCAATCACCACTCGAATGCCTTCGCGATCGCTCTCGTCACGCAAATCAGAAATACCGTCGAGGCGGCCAGCATTGACCAACTCCGCCACCTTTTCAATCCAAGCCGCCTTATTTACCTGAAACGGAAACTCCGTCACCACGATCGCCGTTTTAGTACGCACCTTGCGATTACCAGGCACCTCTTCCACCCCGGCCACACCCCTGACCGCAATGCTGCCTCGACCCTTAGTGTAGGCGTCAACAATGCCCTCTGTAGCGACGATTTCCCCTCCGGTTGGAAAATCCGGGCCCGGAATCAGTTCTATCAACTTCTCGTCGGATAGTTCCGGGTTTTCAATCAAAGCAATTAAACCGTCTACCACCTCCCCCAAATTGTGCGGCGGGATATTAGTTGCCATCCCCACAGCAATGCCCGTACAGCCGTTGAGTAACAGAAACGGCAACTGAGCAGGCAGCGCCGTCGGTTCCTGCTGCGAACTGTCAAAGTTAGCAGTAAAATCAACAGTTGCATCGCCTACTTGGGTTAGCATAGCTTCGTGGGCGATCGGTGCTAACCTAGTTTCCGTATAGCGCATAGCAGCCGCCGGATCATTGTCCACCGAACCGAAATTGCCGTGACCCGCCAGTAAAGGATAGCGGCTCGAAAACTCCTGAACCATGCGTACCAGAGCGTCGTAAACCGATTGGTCGCCGTGGGGGTGATATTTTCCCAAAACATCTCCAACTACCCGGGCGCACTTACGGTAAGGTCGGTCTGGCGTCAGACCGAGTTCGTGCATCGCATATAAAATTCGACGGTGAACAGGTTTTAAACCGTCGCGGACATCAGGCAAAGCTCGCCCGACGATCACACTCATGGCATATTCGAGGTACGATTGCTGCATCTCGGCGTGCAGAGGCGTAGAAATTACTTGCCCGGAAAGTAGGTTGAGTTGTTTAGCCATGAGTCCTTGTGTCCGTTAATTCCTGAGTGAAAACAGCCTCTGTCAATAATGCCGAGGTTCCCTGTCTCGATTTAAAAGCCTTTGCCGCAGGCGAACCGAAAGTTCGACCCAACCGCCCAGTTGAAGAATAAAAATAAACTTAACTTGTGAAAGCAGAATCAGAGTCCCGAAGACGGGCAACACTTGCCTCTTACTCTCCACTCTTACCCTAACCTCTATGTTGCCTTCATTTGTGCCTACCTGTCTATTTACCTTCTGCCGTGAGAAGGTTGATTCACAGGAGAACACGGAATGCCCGAAACTCAGAACCTAGTGAGGCTTTAGCTTTTCCTAGGAAAGCGTCACGAGGGACTTGAGTCCCCGTCAATCCATGATAGAATTTAATTGCAATTAGGAATAACCATCTACACGAAGAAATATTCTCTTCAGGAGAAACCCCGCATTGAGCTCGTCTCGGTACAGCCGTAGCGTGGATCAAGCAGCAATGGTTGAAGATCGAGCTTACCGTATTTTGGCAAGCGTGATGAACTCCGAAACTATTAAAAAAGAAAAGTAAGCGGAATTTGAATACCTCTGGTACTGGTACTTGTTCTGAGCGTGTAGAGGCGACTGGACTATGAGTGAAGTCCAAGTTTTGGGCTTATTCAACCATAGAGCGTGGCCCTGACTCGCTGAGAGTGTCAAAAATGCCGATATTGATGAATTCATCACTCAAAAGCTCTCCTGGCGATATCTCCTAGTCTGACATCCCCTTGATGAACGCAAGCATCGATATTTTAAGCCGTTTTTGAGGGGTTAAAACTGAGAATTAGGAATCTCCAACAATCCCCACCAATCCCCGCTAGATTCGCTACTCCGAATGCTGTGGCGACGGGAGTACGTGAATAAACATGGCTTGATTCTAATGAGGAAGAAGGAAAATAATTATCACACATTCCCGACTCTAATCCCAGTTCAAAAAATAATGCAACTGTAGGCCCGTGATCCAAACTGATATCCAGTCAATCAGTTCCCATCTAAAATCTAAAATCTAAAATCTAAAATCTAAAATCTAAAATCTAAAATGGTAGAAGCCGGAGGCTTTACCGAAAGAGAGGATATTATAAGTCCAGGACGCACGGGTAGTCAGAAACCGGGTTTTTTCATAGCAATAGTTCGTTATAGCCGGCCGAAACGAGCAAAAACCGGGTTGCGAGGCGTCGTCCCTGCGTCCTAGATTGTACTAGAAACCTGCTACCTGAGAATCTTGAGGCTCTCACCAGTGCCAGGTGTAGTTATAAAAAACAACTAAACTGTCTGTGTGTAGTAGTCTAAATGATGGTACTGGATGCTTCTAGGCATCTGTAAACCCTCTCACAGCTAGTGGCTCAAGGATATACATACGGGTTTTGCAGGGTTCCCGGCTGATGGCGCTAAAAACTCTGCATTTTTGACGGGGAATGTAGTCCCCGTGTCGTGTTCCTCTTTGGACTAAAGTCACAAAGTTTCTATACTTCCCATATTTATTTATGAAAACCGTTCTGATTGTAGAGGACGATTTGGTTAATGCTCGGGTTTTTTCCAAAATTCTGACTAAGCGGGGGGGCTTAGCCGTGAAGCACACGGAAAATGTTGAAGAGGTGATGCAAATTGCTGCCAACGGCGAAGCTGATTTGATTTTAATGGATGTGTCTCTTTCCCGCAGCGTGTACCAGGGCAAATCTGTTGACGGCATTAAGATTACTCAACTGCTCAAAGCTGACCCGCAAACGGCATCGCTGCCGATTATTTTGGTGACTGCTCACGCGATGGCTGGTGATAAAGAAACATTTCTGGATCAAAGCGGTGCCGACGGTTACATCTCTAAACCTGTGGTAGACCATCAAGAGTTTGTTAATCAAATCAAGGCTTTGCTGCCTGATTGAGTGAACCATATATGCAGAAGGAATAAGAAGAAAGAAGGAAAAAGGAAGAAGGAAGAAAGAATTGTTCGTTTGAACCAACAAACAATTAAAACTCTCTTATTTACAAAGTTTGCTTAAACTCTGAATCTTCCTTCTTCCTTCTTCCTTTCGATGTCCCGATTACACAATGCTATGAGTTCGGACTTGTAATTTCTGAGGAAAAATTTGAGATTTTTATGACGAGTGACATAGGAGTGTGCGTTGCGACGAGGAACGAAATTATTCGATCGCCCTGTGCAACACCATTCACTCACTTCATGCAGCCCCAAGACTGCGATTAGTCTTCGTCCTCATCGAAGTCAAAACCGATATCATCATCATCGTCAGCATCTGGGCCCAAGGCATCATCCTCAGCCTCAGCGACAAACTCGTCTTCATCCACCTCAACTTCCTCAAAGTCCTCATCGGGCTCAAGATCGGCTCCGCGGCCAATTTCATAACCGCTTTCGATCGTATAAGCACGACGGGCAGTGCGATCGTCAAGTACAACATCTTCCTGTAAGTCGTGGATGTCGTCATCAAATACGGCGCCGTCAAAGCCTGCGTCCTGAACCCCAGCGTCTTCGTAGGCGTTGAACCCTGTACCGGCTGGAATCAGGCGGCCGATAATTACGTTTTCCTTGAGGCCCCGCAGCCAGTCAGATTTGCCTTCGATCGCAGCCTCAGTCAACACCCGCGTTGTCTCCTGGAACGAAGCAGCGGAAATAAAGCTATCAGTATTCAGCGAAGCCTTAGTAATCCCCAGCAACACGGGAGTATAGTCCGCCGGCGCCCCGCCAGTAATAGACATGGCTTCGTTCACCTGCTCCACCTGCCGCAACTCCACTAACTCGCCCGGGAGCATAGTGGTATCGCCGCCATCCTCCATCCTGACTTTGTTGGTCATCTGGCGGACAATCACCTCAATGTGCTTATCAGAAATATCCACGCCCTGAGACTGATAAACCGACTGCACCTCATTCACCAAAAACGTCTGCACCTGCTGGAAACTCTCCAAGGCAGCCTCAAAAGTAGACTGCCGCTCCTTCAGCACGTGGAAGAACACCTCCAGAATTTCGTGGGGGTTGGCAGGCCCGTCGGTCAAGGCTTCGGCGACGCCTACGCGCTGGCCGTCGGATACGATCGGATTTTGACCAGGCAACAAAGGATACTCCTCAATCCGGCCATCATCCTCAATCACCGCAAGTTCCACAACATCATCATCCGTAACCACACGAGCCGTCCCCGGCCGCTTAGCTAAAATACAAGCCTCCTTCGGCTTCCTCCCCTCCAGAAGCTCCTCAATCCGGGGCAAACCCTGAATGATATCCCCAGTCTTTGCCCGCTCAAACACCAGAATCACCAAATTGTCGCCCCGCTGCACTAAGTCGCCGTCGTCTACGTGCAGGACGGCACCGGCGGAAACCCGGTAAGGGCGAGCTACCCTGAGCAAGAGTTTCGCCGGTTCTGTCTCCGACGCAGGCACAACCTTCACAACTTGGCCCGACTCTTCCAGAACAACTCCGGGAGCTATTTCGGTACCAGCTACCAGCAGTTGACCCGGACTGACATCGGGGGTACCCGCCACAGAGATCGAAATAGAATCGGCATCTCGCATCACCAACAGTCGGCGCACTGGTTCTAAGAGCCCCTCGCGGATGCCTCGAACGATACCGGCTTCTTTGCAGAGAATCTCCGTCCGGGCGACTACTGCCCCAGGCGCGATCGACTGTCCATCTTCCACCAACAGCCGCGTGTGAGTGCTCCCCTGAGTCGGGTCAGCAGACACATCCCGCCGAATCACCAGCGACTCCAAAATCACCAACTGCAAGCGGAAAGTCTTGGAAACTCGATCGCCCCCATCATCCACAGCCACCGCCAACTCCTGCGACCCACTAACATCCTCAGCCGAACCCCAAGCCGGCCCCGAACCATCCGCCCCAAAAGCCGCAGCATCATCCTCATCCGGCAACAGCTCAATATCCGCCGCCAGTTGCGGAGCCCCCGAACCAATTTCCAAAATAAGCTGAGTCCGCAGCAGTTCCAATCCCTCGACAGATTTGACGCGCTCTCCATCCTTATAAGGAAGCCGCTGCACCGCTTTCAAAGAGATGGACTCGTTCAGCGCCGTCTGAGAAGGCACGGGTGGCTTATCGGGCACTGGAAACTCCACGACAGGCCGCAGCAACAAGGCGGGGCCTTCGGGGGTTTCGATATACTCGGCATAGCCCAACTCTTCCGCAACCAAGCCTGGGAAAATTTCTTGACCGGCGTTCACAATTTGACCTTCCCCTAATGTTAGGGGCGGGCGGTCAACTACATGGAGTGTGCCCGGCTTGATGACAATTTCCCGGAGGATGTCATTTTTCTGAGTGATTTCTACTGCCCCGCTGGTTTGGCAGAAAATATCTTTAACGACTTCTGTACCGGCTTCTACGTACTGGCCGTCTTCCACCAGCAGCAGAGAAATATCCTTATTCACCTCATGGCACTCCTCCGGTATCCACAGCAGAGTCCCACCCTTGACAACCTCGTAGCCAAGTTTAGCCTTGCCGCGCTTGTGGACTTCCACTCCCCCGTACTTGACAATCCCCCCTGTAGCCGTGCGGTAGCTGTCGTCCAGCAGTTCCGCCACCACTTCCCCGTTAATCACCTTGCTCCCAGGAGCAGTCTTCAGGGAAAACCGCTGCTTAGAAGATGTTTCGATCGTGTAATGGTCCCGGCCCCCCGCACTTTCTGCCCGCACCACCGCTTGGTCGAGCAGGACTTGGGCGGTGATAATTTCGATTTCTCTGGGGTCAGCGATGCGAACTACCCCACCATGTTCCGAGACCAGCTTAGTTTCAGCAATCACGCTTTCGGCCGGAATGTGATCGCCATTTTTCACTGCTGGTTCGGCGCCGGGGGGCAGGTTGTAGACTTCTCCTGAGAGTATCCAAATCAGCCCGCCTTTGCTGGCTGTGCGCGTCGTGTTCCCTTGGCGATCGGTTTTTTCTTCCGGCACCAAATCAGCAAACTTCGCTTCTCCCGCTAAGTCAGAAGCCACATCTGTAGTCACTTTTTCCGTAGTCTTGCGCGCAGCCCGACCGACGATCGGCACCTCAGCCAAAACTTGACCCGGAATCGCCCGCTGTCCGTCTTTGACCATCAGAGTAGAACCCTGGACAATCGCCAACTCGATTTTCAGTTTTTGATTCTTAGCCCCGGATTTCCCCTCCTCAAAACCATCCCCCTCAAACACAAGCTTGCCGTTGTTTTCTGCCACCAGTGCTTCTTCGCCATGTCTGGTGCGGAAGGAGCGAGTACGCAGGTTTTTGAATTTGACTACGCCGGGGAAGGGGGCGCGTTCTTGTTTGGCGACTTCTCCGGTGAATACGCCGCCGGTGTGGAAGGTACGCATGGTGAGTTGGGTTCCGGGTTCGCCGATCGACTGAGCTGCAATAATCCCGATCGCTTCTCCCATGTCCACCATTTTCAAGTGGGCCAAACTCCAGCCGTAGCAGTGCTGACAAACTGATCGGGTAGATTCGCAAGTCAGGGGCGATCGTAAATACACCTCTCCCACGCCAGAATTACCAATTTCCGTCGCCAACTCTTCGGTAATTGGCTGATTTCGGATGGCTTTTTCGTCGCGATAAGCTACGATTTCCCCGGTTTTGGGGTGTACCACGTCTCTGGCGAACACGCGCCCTAGCAGTCTGTCTTTGAGGGGAATCAGGACTGTTGCTCCGTCGGTCATGGGCCGGACTCGAATTCCCCGCTGGGTGCCGCAGTCCACTTCCCGCACAATTACGTCTTGGGATACGTCCACTAAGCGACGTGTAAGATAGCCTGAGTCTGCTGTCCGTAGGGCTGTATCTACTAAGCCTTTGCGGGCGCCGTAGGAGGAGATGATGTATTCGGTGACGGTGAGTCCTTCGCGGAAGTTGGTTTTAATTGGCAAGTCGATGATTTCGCCTTGGGGGTCTGCCATCAGTCCGCGCATTCCGACTAGCTGCCGCACTTGGGAGATGTTTCCCCGTGCTCCGGAGAAGGCCATCATGTAGACGGAGTTTAGGGGGTCTGTGGCTCGGAAGTTTTTGACTACTTCGTCTTTGAGGTCTTCTGAGGTGCTGTTCCAGGTGTCGATTACTTTTTGGAAGCGTTCGACTTCGGTGATTTCGCCTCTGGTGTATTTTTGTTCGGTGATGCGGATTTCTTCTTCGGCGGCATCGAGGAGCGATCGTTTTGACGGGGGCACTTGCAAGTCGTCTACGCTAATCGAAACTCCCGCTCGTGTCGCAAAGCGGAAACCCAAGTCTTTGAGTTTGTCGGCCATTTGCGCTGTACGGGCCGTTCCGTAGTGCATGAAAGACCAAGAGATTAATTTTTTGAGCTGACCTTTGTCAACAACTCGATTGCGAAAAACAATTTCTTTATTTTCTGTCATTTTTCTGAGTAGTGGTAATTGGTAACTTTTACTGCTGTTCGACTTCGGCTCCCCTGAGCTAAGCCCAAGGTTTCAGAACGTAGCCGAAGGATTGGTAATTGGTAAGTGGTAATTGGTAATTGGTAATTGGTAATTGATAAGTACAGCGGGGTAAAAAACCACGAGCCTTTTGTAAGGGCTGATTTAGCGTATAAGGAAGAGAGCTAAGCTAGGAGATGAATCGACTCACCTGCCCTTCCCATAATAAAGTTTATTTGCACTTACCTACTTAGTTGGTAGTTGGTAGCTTTTTCTACCCTTAGACTTTGCTCAGTCACCGCGTCGCTGAAAGTATTTGTAAGTAGTAATGGGTAAATTTTCTGGTTTTAATCACTATTATTTATTAGCGATCATTTATCAGTTATTACCCATTACCTCTTACCCATTACCTCTTATCCCTTACCTCTTACCCTTACCCATTTCTAATTGTTAATTACCGATTCGATGGTTTGGTGATAGATAATCCGGCCCGGGGTAGTGCGAATGAACTGGTTGAGAGTGTTGCCCTCTGGGTCTTCCCGAACCCGGCGGAACTTGTATTCTTTTGTCACGATGCCGTCGGTAGAGCGTTCTACTTTCAGTGGTTCTCCTTCGGGTTCTGCGTTTTCTATGGCGCCTTGAAACCTCACCCACACATAGGAGTGCAAGTCAACGATTCCTTGTTCGTAAGCTACAACGGCGTCGGTAAGGTTGGAGAAGTAGTGGCCGGCTCCTTTTTGAGCGTCAGGGTTTTCGGCTGTCAAGTAATAGCAACCGAGCACCATGTCTTGGGAAGGGGTAACGATCGGTCTTCCGGTTGCTGGCGACATGATGTTGTTAGAGGCCAGCATCAGCAAGCGTGCTTCTGCCTGAGATTCCAGAGATAAGGGGACGTGTACTGCCATTTGGTCTCCGTCAAAGTCGGCGTTAAAAGCGGGACAGACTAGCGGGTGAAGTTGAATTGCTCTGCCATCCACCAAAATCGGCTCAAAGGCTTGAATCCCCAAACGGTGGAGGGTGGGGGCCCGGTTCAGCATTACCGGGTGTCCTTCAATCACTTCTTGAAGCACGTCCCAAACACTGGGATCGTTGCGCTGGATTAGTTTTTTGGCTGCTTTGATGTTGTTGACTAGTCCTTGGCGGATCAGGCGGTGGATGACGAAAGGCTGGAAAAGTTCGATCGCCATTTCTCTTGGCAAGCCGCACTGATGAATTTTCAGTTTCGGCCCTACCACAATCACTGAGCGTCCGGAGTAGTCAACCCGTTTACCCAGCAAGTTTTGCCGGAAGCGACCTTGTTTCCCTTCGATGATGTCTGAGAGTGACTTCAGCGGGCGGTTGTTGGCCCCCACCACTGTCCGGCCCCGGCGACCGTTGTCAATCAGCGCATCCACAGCTTCTTGCAGCATCCGCTTTTCGTTGCGGATGATAATCTCCGGCGCCAGAATTTCTTGCAGTCTCGCTAACCGATTATTCCGGTTGATTACTCTCCGGTAAAGGTCGTTGAGGTCGCTGGTTGCAAAACGCCCGCCGTCTAGCTGTACCATTGGCCGCAAGTCGGGGGGAATCACCGGAATCACATTGAGCACCATCCAATCGGGTTGAGATCCCGTAGCGATGAAGTTGTCAATTACCCGCAAACGTTTAATTAACTTCGCCCGTTTTTGACCTTTAGCATTGGCAATATCTTCCCGCAACTTTTCCGCTTCACTTTCTAGCGGAATATTTTGCAGCAAAACTTGCAAAGCTTCAGCACCTATCCCCACTTCTACACCTGTGAGTGTGGAATCTTCGCTGTAAAGTTCGTCCTCTATTTCCAGCCAAGCATCTTCCGTGAGCAATTGCTTGTATTGCAGCTTCTCTGCATTACCTGCATTTAGGACAACGTATGCATTGAAATAGACGATTTGTTCGACATCTCGCAGCGGCATATCTAACAGAATAGCCATGTAACTCGGGATGCCTTTGAGATACCAAACGTGAGCTACGGGAGCCGCTAATTTGATAAATCCCATCCGGTGACGGCGGACGCGAGATTCAGTGACTTCAACACCGCATCTTTCGCAAACAATGCCTCTATGGCGAACTCGTTTGTACTTCCCACAATGACATTCCCAGTCTTTTGCAGGCCCAAAAATGCGCTCGCAAAACAAGCCATCCATTTCAGGTTTTAATGTCCGGTAATTTATTGTTTCGGGTTTTGTCACTTCACCGGTTATCTGACCGTTGGGTAAAGTTCTCTCTCCCCACTGTCGAATTCTTTCTGGTGAAGCTAATCCTATCTTGACGTAATCAAAGCGTTGTTCTATTTTAGCCATTTTGACTCCAATTGATTATTTACTGTCGATTAGTGCTGGCAATTTATATTTTTTGTTTGCTTCGTTTTGAACTCAAATCAATATTACGCTCCTCTATAGGTGATGTTTCTTTTAATATCAGAAATGATATTTCTGGATACTCCAAATTCCTGAGCTATTTTAGCAAGGGATTCTCCGGCTTGGATTCGTTCTCGGATCTCAATAGCTTGAGCAAAAGTTAGCTTGCGTTCGAGATGTCCACCCATGCGGGGAACTGGAACCTCTTGACCTTCTTCTTTCCAAGTGACGTGATACTTAATATCGTGTATGGTTTTGCGGTCGACACTGTATTCCTGTGCTACATCCTTCATCCTCTTTCCGGCTGCTAGCTTTTGCCTAATTTCTCGCACATTTTCCCAGTCTAATTTGGCATTGGAAAGGGGATGACTTTTGCCTTGAGTGCGTCCTTTCTTAGAAGCATCTAATGAATTTTGAGTGCGAGTACCACCCCAAAGGTGTTCTGGATTAATACAACTGGGATTGTCGCAGGTATGACAAGCATCTATCGAAGTCGGAATTTCACATCCTAATTTCTCAGCTAAAACAGCACGAGTAACTGATTTCGATTTCCCATTTTTCCAGTATCTGCCATAGCCTTGACCGTCCTTTGAGCCTTGAAAAATGATGCAGCCGTTGTCTTGAATTTCTCCTAAAAAACCGGGCAAAACTGTAGTGAAGTTATCGGGAATATTTGTCTGAAGTATCTTAGTAATAGTTTCATGTTGTACTCCATACTCTTTTGCTAGGTGGTTTTTGACTGTTCCAGATAAATATTTAGTCTGAATTTCCCGGAGTTGTGCGATCGACAATATGCCAATACCGGGAATACTTTTGCGTCTGGGAGTTTTGCGATCGCGCTCGATCATCTGCCCGGTATTTTCCGCCGCAGTTCCCGCTACGAGATGTGCTGGGTTGATGCAGCTTCGATTGTCACAGGTGTGGCAAGCAAAATAACCGGAACCAAGGAATCCTGCTATTTTTGATTCGAGGACTAATCGGTGGACTAATACCGTTTTGCCATCGAGCCACTTGCGCCCGTAACCGTTGCCAAACTTGCTCCCTTGCCAGTTAATACAGCCTGTCGCCCGGTCAAATTCTCCTTCTATTCCTGGGACAACTGTTACAATAGTCATGTCAGCGTCTCTCCTCTTAAGAGCGTTGATTCGCCTCACCAGTGTTCGTACCACTGCTGAGGCATTTTAATTGGGACTTCTCGATTTTAGATGTGAGATGTGAGATGTAAGATTGAATGCTGTCAAACAATTCTTCAATCTAAAATCTAAAATCTAAAATCTAAAATCCCTAATCCTCGTCAAGTTCGTCACGAGAAAGCGATTCGTAAGTAGGCCGGGAGGGCGATCGCTTGCCCCCAGCATCCGCCATCAAATCCACCTCAACGTGTTCGCTGCCCTCGTCGGACGTATTCACCTTGTGCACGGCAATATCCAAGCACAAAGACTGCAACTCCCGCATCAGCACCTTGAAAGATTCCGGCGTACCGGGGCGCGGAATAGCTTTGCCTTTGACAATGGCATTCAGCGCTTCATTCCGCCCCTGCATATCGTCCGACTTCACAGTCAGCAACTCTTGCAAAGTATAAGCGGCGCCGAACGCTTCCAGCGCCCAGACTTCCATTTCTCCGAACCGCTGACCCCCCTGCTGCGCTTTGCCGCCCAAAGGCTGCTGCGTTACCAGCGAGTAAGGGCCTGTGCTACGGGCGTGGATCTTATCGTCTACTAAGTGAACCAGCTTCAGCATATAGGCGATGCCGACTGTGATCGGGCGATCGAACGGTTCCCCAGTTCGGCCATCGTAGACAATAGTCTTACCGGGGTGCTTTTCATTAAACACCCAAGGCTTGCCGGTTTTTTCGCGTGCCTCCTGTAGCTTGCCGTGTACGGTTTCGCGCGACTTTTCAGCCCCGTGCATTTCATCAAAAGGCACCATCTTGAACCGCATCGACAGATTTTCGCCCGCCCATCCTAGCAAGCACTCAAAAATCTGACCCACGTTCATCCGCGACGGTACGCCCAAGGGATTGAGCACTATGTCAACGGGAGTTCCGTCGGGCAAATAAGGCATATCCTCCATCGGCAGAATGCGGGACACAATACCCTTATTTCCGTGGCGGCCGGCCATTTTGTCGCCGACTTGAATCTTGCGCTTTTGAGCCACGTAGACGCGGACGACCATGTTGGCGCCGGGGGGCAGTTCGTCGCCCTGTTCGCGGGTAAACACCCGCACGTCCACCACGCGGCCTTTTTCGCCGTTAGGGACGCGGAGGGAATTGTCGCGCACGTCGCGGGCTTTTTCGCCGAAGATTGCCCTCAGCAGTTTTTCTTCCGGCGGTTGGTCGGATTCGCCTTTGGGGGTGACTTTGCCCACTAGGATGTCGCTGGCTTCTACCCAAGCACCTTTGCGGATAATGCCCTGTTCGTCTAGCTGACGCAGCGCGTCTTCGCCGACGTTAGGAATTTCACGGGTGATTTCTTCGGGGCCGAGTTTGGTTTGGCGGGCTTCGATTTCGTATTTTTCAATGTGGATCGATGTGTAGACATCTTCGTACACCAAACGCTCGCTAATTAGCATGGCGTCTTCGTAGTTGTAGCCTTCCCAGGGCATATAAGCTACGAGGATGTTGTGACCCAGAGCGAGTTCTGCCCCTTCGGTGGAGGAACCGTCGGCGAGCACTTGACCTGCTACGACGCGATCGCCCTCATAAATCAGCGGACGCTGGTTTAAGCAAGTATCCTGGTTAGAACGCTGATATTTTTGCAGTTCGTGTTCGATGCAGCCAGCATATTTTTGCTTCCAAACCGAGGGCTGTTTGACTTTGAGATCGTCGTATTCCTTAATCAGGAAATGTTCTTCGCTGGAATTCGATTCGGCATCTACAGCCAGGGGTTTGACAATAATCCGGGTAGCGTCGATGTAAATCACCTCGCCGTCGATCCGGGAAACCACAACCATCCCGGAATCTCTGGCCGCCTGAGCTTCCAAGCCCGTACCGACTAGGGGCCGTTCTGGTTTCAGTAGCGGCACAGCTTGCCGCTGCATATTCGATCCCATCAGAGCTCGGTTGGCGTCGTCGTGTTCCAAGAACGGAATCAGCGATGTCGCGACGGAGACGATTTGCACGGGCGAAATCGCCATGTAGTCCACCTGCATCGGAGTGGTGGTAGTGAATTCTTGGCGGTAGCGGACGGCTACGGTTTCGCCCAAGAGGTTGTTGTTTTCGTCGAGGCTGATGTCTCCGGGGGCGACGCGCAAATCGTCTTCTTCATCGGCTGTCATGTAAACAGGGGCTTTGTCGCGCAGCACCCGTCCTTTTTCTACTGGATAAAAAGGAGTTTCGATGAAGCCGTAGGGGTTGACGCGGGCGTGGGTTGCTAAGGAACCGATCAGACCGGCGTTGGGGCCTTCTGGTGTTTCGATCGGGCAAATCCGGCCGTAGTGGGACGGGTGAATGTCCCGTACTGCAAACCCGGCGCGTTCCCGAGTCAGACCTCCAGGGCCCAAGGCGGAAAGCCGACGTTTGTGCGTCAGTTCTGCCAGAGGGTTGGTTTGATCCATGAACTGGGATAGCTGGGAGGAACCGAAGAATTCCTTGATTGCTGCTACCAGCGGTTTGGGGTTGACCAGAGAAGCGGGGCTGAGGGAGTCGGCATCCGAGACGGTCATTCTTTCGCGGATAATCCGTTCTAAGCGGTTGAGTCCGACTCGGACTTGGTTTTGCAGCAGTTCTCCGACACTGCGGACGCGACGGTTGCCTAAGTGGTCGATGTCGTCGGTGGAGCCGATGTCGAATTCGAGGTTAATTAAGTAGTCGATCGCCGTCAAGATATCTTGGGATGTCAGCACCCGCATGGTATCGGGGACTGTCAAGCGCAATTTTTTGTTGAGTTTGTAGCGGCCGACTCGGCCCAAATCGTAGCGTTTGGGGTCGAAAAAGCGCGAGTTAAGGAGCTGTTCGCCGCCCGCTACGGTGGGGGGTTCACCTGGACGGAGTTTGCGGTAGAGCTCCATCAAAGCTTCTTCTTCGCCGAATTGTCCTTCTTTCTCGATCGTCTTTTGGAAGTATTCCGGGTGCCGCAGGGAGTCGTAGATTTCGCCGTCGGTGAGGCCGAGGGCTTTGAGCAGCACCTGAGCCGATAGTTTGCGGGTTTTGTCGATTCTGACCCAGACTAAATCGTTTTTGTCTGTTTCAAACTTGAGCCAAGCGCCTCGGTTGGGGATGAGCGAGGCGTTATAGGAACGGCGACCGTTTTTGTCGGTTTCCGATTTGTAGTAGACGCCGGGGGAACGCACGATTTGGTTGACAATCACCCGTTCCGCGCCGTTGATGATGAAAGTGCCGCGCTCGGTCATCAAGGGCAAATCGCCGATGAAGACTTCTTGTTCTTTGATTTCCCCTGTTTCTTTGTTAATCAGGCGGGTGGGGACGTACATTTGCACCGAGTAGGTGCTGTCCCTGCGCTTGGCTTCGTCCACGTCGTATTTTGGGCGCTTGAGTTTGAAGTCTTTGCCCATGAAGTGAAGTTCCAGCTTCCCGGTGTAGTCTGTAATCGGGGAGAAGCTGTCGAGTTCTTCGATCAGCCCGGCTTCTAGGAACCAGCGAAAACTTGCCCGCTGGATTTCGATCAAATCGGGCAAGGTGAAGGCGAATTCTGTGTAATCTTTAGTGGTCATGGGTGTCCTTTTTCCGCAGTGGCTCTAGCTTTTTACATGGCGCCAAGGCTGGGCTTTTTTACCTTGTTGCGTTTTTTTGATTGATTGTGTGAGAGAATTTATATGATGTTTTCGATCGCCTACCAACTGCTGCAACGGTTATTTTTTCGGGTTGCTCGCAGTATTTTTGTGCGGATTTTGGTTTCGATCGAGATGCTTTTAGCTCCGATCTCGTGGTGTTCCAGGGTAAATCCCCTACACTTTTGACTCCTAAAATTGACTGGACAGCTATTGCCAAATTGCTGAGGTTCCAAGTTTCTTCGCTATGTGTAAGTTTGAGGTATTGCGTGAAGTTTTTGGCGATCCCGAAGGTTGGCGTACTCGCGTTGTGTTGGCCTCAAGCGGGCGACATCGCAGTCGCGGATACTAAGCCAACGCCCGATCGGTTGGTTCTTTTATTATAGGACGCAAATCCCATCGCAGCAGGCAACGCCAAAAGAATCTCACACAAAGGATGAATCCGGTTTTTCTGGCAGGATAGAAATGGGATTATCCCTATAGCTTGCCCCTAAATCGACCTGTTTTCCTCGTTTCTCTGTTCTGCTATAACTAAACTGAAAAGCCGAATAGCTGACAGGCATTTTCGGTTGTCTGCTGGGACAAAGTTAAGAGAGAAACTCCTCTCAATTTAGCAACTTGCTCGGCTACGTAGTAGACGTAGGCTGGTTCGTTGCGTTTTCCCCGCTGGGGTACGGGGGCGAGAAAAGGGCAATCTGTCTCGACTAGGATGCGATCGCTATTTACCATACAAGCTGATTCTTGTATTTGCAAGGCTTTTTTAAAGGTGACTGTTCCGCTAAAACTGATGTAGAAACCTAGGTCTAAAAACCACTGGGTTTCTTCGGGTGTGCCTCCCCAGCAGTGCATGACCCCGCGCACTGGCCCCCGTGTTTGCCAAAAGTTCCTCAGCATTTCGGCCATTGGGGCGGCGGCGTCGCGACAGTGGATAATGACTGGTTTGTCAAGTTCCTGGGCGATTGAAAGCTGTGCCTCAAACACTTTAAACTGGTGTTCTCGATCGTCAGCTTTAAAAAAGTCCAGTCCGGTTTCGCCGATCGCCACTACCCTAGAGTCCGAACTTGCTAATTCCCTAATCTGGCTGGCAGTCTCGTCTTTCCACTTGTCCGCATCTAGGGGGTGGAGTCCAACCGCAAAGGACACTTCTGCAAACTGGTTGGCGATTGCTTGAATACCGGCAAACTCTTCTGGCTCTACACAAGAATGAACCAGCCGAACTACACCAGCTTCGCGCCAGCGTTCTCGAATGGCTTCTAACTCAGATTTGTAGATTTCAAAGTTGATATGAACGTGAGTGTCGATGAGCTGCATGGGGGAAGCAGATTAGAGGTGATACGGGAGAGTCTTGGTGGGATAGGGCGGGGGGGGAGTGAGAGAGTCTGGGAGTGGGAGTGGCAGAGAGTGTGCGGGAAAAATCTTCCGTCTTCTTTCTTCCTTCTTCCTGCTTCACGCTTGACAATCAAGCATCCAGGATACCCGCCACGTGATTCATCCGTCCAGAAATAAAAAACCTGTATCCGATGAAACTTGCCGAACGTATTTATCCGTGGGGTCAATGCTTCAATCGAAAATCGAAAATCGAAAATCGAAAATCGAAAATCGATTGACTTCTTCCCTCAACATCCATCCCTTCAATCTTGTACACTGCTTCGTTGCCGAACTTTCTGCTTCCTTAAGACGCTACCGAGGATGTTTCGTGTGGCTTGAGGGTTCTTGCCAAGCGGGACTTTTTGCGAGCGCCGTTGTTGCGGTGGAGTACACCTTTTTTGACAGCTTTGTCAATTTTGCTGTATGCCTCAGACATTCGCTGTTGGACTTCTTGCATTAATTCCGGGCTCGGAGCTGCTGCGTACTTGTCTACGGCAGCGAAATACTTCTTCATCAAAGTTTTGACCGCTGACTTGTAAGATTTGTTGTACAAGCGGTTACGTTCGGCGATTTTGACTCGTTTGACGGCGGACTTAATATTTGCCATAGTTCAGTTGCTGGAAGTAGGTATTCATTGATACACCCTAGTCTCAAGACAGTCCCAAGACAGGGGGATTTTGAAGGACAACCTTTTCGGGATCGATCCGCAAAAAGCTTGATTTTTAAGAGCGGAGTGAGACAGCCACTCTCGATTCGCTCAGATTGAGATTCAGATTGAGCTGAATCTGTGGCTACTTTTTGGCGAGGCCCGCGCAATAATTTTTTATTGACTCATTTAACTGCCTGTTTTTTACCCCTGACAATACCCACAGGTATGACACGGGTGTTACGGAGGCGTTTTGCGGTGTTTCCACCGTCACGAGTTAAAGTCACGGTTTCTTGCGCGCAATTTTCAAGTATACAATAATTTGGCGTTTTTTTATAAAAAAAATATCAGGTGTTGGAAAAACTAATATAGCACCTATTTTGCTTAAAATCCAATTCTCGGAAAAATCCAAGTTAAGCTATAACAAAGAATACGGGTTATTTGGGCTTCGGCAAGAAGCACTTACCGAAGGTAGAAGGTAAAAAGCTGAAGGTAGAAGGTAGAAGGTAGAAGACAGCCGGATCAGAAGGTAGAAGGTAGAAGGCAGAATCAAAATTCTCCCCCTCGAACACTCTCCCTCTCGGATATTATCGGGGTCGGACACTCTCCCCCTCTGCGTTCCCACCCTCTCCCTCCGCAACCGGTTCTCTGGCGGGCAATTCAAGAGAGAAGGTCGTGACTTGTCCTCAGTGTTGCAAAATCCTCGACAGAGATTTAAATGCTGCACTGAAGCCTTGGAAAATGCCGCGACTCTCGCGGTTTAAGCTTGTGGACTGGTGGTGGCCTACTTCTCTAGGAGATCGCCACAAAAATCCCCAATTGTCAAGCAAATGTTAGTGAAGTTATAGACGGCATTCCTAATCTCCATGCTGCGAATCATTACTCAGTGGGTTGAGGCACAAGCTGAACTGCGACGGATCTGCGATCGCACCCATGACGAACTTGTCGTTCACAAAGAAGCCACCGTGCGGGAGGTGCTGCAAGCTGTAAGGCGCAGAGGCGATCAGGCTGTGCTGCACTACACTGCTGAATTTGACCGCATGACCCTAAATGTGGAAGATTTACGGGTGAGCGGCGCCGAATTGGATGCTGCTTACCAACAGGTGTCTAAAGAATTATTAAATGCCATCCGGCTGGCTTGCAAACAGGTAGAGGCGTTTCACCGACAGCGCGTACCCAAGTCTTGGGTGCAGTTTGGTGATGACGAGATTGTTTTGGGTAAGCGCTACACGCCGGTCGATCGAGCGGGAATCTATATTCCTGGCGGTCAGGCGTCCTATCCAAGCTCGGTGATCATGAATGCGGTTCCTGCGAAGGTCGCCAAGGTGCCGAGACTGGTGATGTGTACTCCCCCCGGACAGGAGAAGAAAATGAATCCTGCGGTGCTGGTAGCGGCTCAGGAAGCGGGAGTTGATGAGATTTATCGGGTAGGCGGGGCGCAGGCGATCGCGGCTTTGGCCTACGGTACGGAAACTATTCCGAAGGTGGATTTAATTACTGGGCCGGGGAATATTTACGTCACCCTGGCTAAAAAACTGGTTTACGGGACTGTGGGGATCGATTCTCTGGCTGGCCCGTCGGAGGTGTTGATTATTGCGGATGCTTCGGCGAATCCTGTACACGTGGCTGCGGATATGTTGGCTCAAGCTGAGCACGATTCGATGGCGTCGGCAATTTTGCTGACGGCGGATTCGGTGCTGGCTAGGAAGGTGGTAGCTGAGGTAGACAGACAGTTGGCAAATCACCCGCGCCGAACTTTAACAGAAAAGGCGATCGCCAACTATGGTTTAGTCGTGGTAGTTGACTCGCTCAAAGCGGCGGCGGAACTCTCTAACGAGTTTGCGCCCGAACACTTGGAATTGCAAGTTGCAGATCCTTGGGCTTTGCTCGACCAAATTCGCCACGCTGGGGCGATTTTCTTGGGCTGCTCGACGCCGGAAGCTGTAGGTGATTATTTGGCTGGCCCGAATCACACTTTGCCGACTTCTGGGGCTCCGCGCTATGCGTCGCCGCTGGGTGTCGAAACTTTTATGAAGCATTCGAGTTTGATTCAATATTCGCCGGCTGCACTTAAGAAGGTGAGTAGGGCGATTAATGTATTGGCCGAAGCAGAGGGGCTTCCTTCTCACGCTGATTCGGTGCGGCTGCGGACTGAAAATGAGGGAAAGGGTGAGTTTTAGATGGTAAATTTGAGATGGGCGATCGGCAAAATACATAGGTAGTCAAAAGCGAGTGAAATGCAGTGAAAGGAAGCAATTCTCTTGCGATTATGGTAGCTTTACATTCTGTGACAAGCGGCCCAGTTTATTTGCACCTACCTACTTACGCACTGCGGGCTTAAGAAACCCGGTTTCTTCAAGAATCTTGCTTAAATGACGCAATTATGTTAAGAAACCGGGTTTCTGGGTAGGTAATAATGATGTTGGTGGGAAGCGCGAAATTGTCGAAAGTAGGCGACAATCAACGAAAAATTTAAAGTCTAAATATCTGAAATTTAAAGGTGCATGGTATTGAATACTGTTTTGGTAGCGATCGACAATTCAGAGTTAGCGACTCAGGTATTGCAAGTTGTAGGACAATTTCAGCTAGAACCGACGGCAAAGGTGATTCTAGTTCATGTTGTGAGTTCTGGTACGTCGGATTTTGACGCGGTTGTCGATCGACCTCACGCTCAAGGAGATGAGATTGCTTACCGAGAGGTAGAGAAGTTGCTGCAATCTTATCAGGAAAAGTTGCCTTGCCAGAGCGAATTGGAGATTGTTTCGGGACAACCTGCAGAAGAAATTGTGCGTTTAGCTCATATCTATAAGGCGGATTTAATTGCGATCGGCTGTCGGGGTTTGACTGGTTTAAAGCGAATTTTGGAGGGTTCGGTGAGTGCGGAGGTTGTGGCTGAGGCTCCTTGTTCGGTGTTGGTGGTGCGGGCGAAGTAAGTAGGCTGGTAAATGCGATCGACTATTGCATTTACATCAACCAAGATAGCTATTAATACCCAATCCGGATATCGTATCCCCTTGATGTTTAGTAAAAGTAGGGTGCCTCGCCACGAACAATGCTTGCTCCCCAGAAAGCGATCAATCGACGCACCATACCATAGGATAAAGGGGATGAGCAACCCGGATTTTGTATAAGATCATTTGTTAGTAGAATGTAAAAATTAACGCTCTATCAAATATATGCTATTTTGTCAATTTACCGACCAACGGACAAATAAAAAACTTCCAGTAAGCGATCGCTTTTAACCGCAGAGTAACGGGGCTACAAAAAGGGCGATTCACGATCGGGATAGCTCCGCTTCAGGCTCCTTTGAGGAATTGATATTATGATAGACAAAGAACCAATGGCTAAGCATTATCATCTATGCCTCCAACTGCGAAGTGCCTAAAAATTCCTCTGCGCGGTGTTCTTGTTGTTCCATTTGTTCTACAAATCTTTACAGCAGTGAGCTTAACAGGTTGGCTTTCCTTACGCAATGGACAAAAAGCGGTTAACGATGTGGCGGCTCAACTTCGTCAGGAACTAATAGCACGCATTGAAGGAGAACTCAAGCAATATATCAACAAACCTCATGATATCAATCGTGTGAATTCAGTCGCTTTTGCACAGGGCCACATGGACATGGTGAATGGCCGCAACGCTAAGCAATTTTTAACCCAAGTGCAAATTTCCCCTTTTGTTTTTTCATCCTATTGTGGCGATGCTCAAGGATATTATCTGGGTGCGACTCGTCGAGAGTCAAAAATCGCGATGACTGCGAGTAATCAAGAAACAAACTATCATTTTTATTTTTATGAAATGGATAATTGGGGCGATAGGCGAAAATTCCTAGAACAGGTAAACTCTTCTTACGATCCTCGCCAACGCCCCTGGTATCTTTCTGCTGTGAAAGCAGGGAGACCTACTTGGAGCAATATTTTTGTGAATATTGTCAACAATGGTAAGCCTGCAATTACTGCCAGCGAACCTGTCTATGACCCAGAAGGTAAACTTCTGGGTGTCTGTGCCACTCTTGTTGTCCTCTCAGAAAATTTAAGGGAATTTCTGGGAAGTTTGTCTATTGGTAAAACAGGTAAGGCTTTTGTGATGGAGCGATCGGGTTCAATGATTTCTAGTTCCACAACAGAGCCACTAATCAAAGGACAAGGTAAAGCTCAGAAAATGATTGACGCCGTGGAAAGTAGGGAACCATTTGTGCGGGAGACAGCCAAATATTTGCTGAAATATTTTGGTAACTTTGACCAAATTCATAAATCAGAACAGTTAGAATTTACCCTCAAAAGTGAGCGGCAGTTTGTTCAGTTGCTACCGCTGAATGATGGTAGAGGCATCGATTGGCTAATTGTAGTCGTCGTGCCTGAATCTGATTTTATGGAGCAAATAAATTATAATAGAACTACGACGATTATCCTTTGTCTATTATCACTGGTAATCGCAACAGGATTAGCAATTATCACTTCACAATGGATAGCTAAACCTATTCGGCGATTGAGTCAAGCCAGTCAGGCGATCGCCAGTGGAAATTTCGAGCAAAATGTTCCCGACACTCTCGTAGAGGAATTGGTAAGTTTATCAGTATCTTTTAATCAAATGAGTCACGAATTAAAGAACTCTTACCAAACCCTTGAACAAAAAGTAGAAGAACGCACTCAAGAACTACGGGAGACTCAAGCCCAACTCATCCAAAGTGAGAAAATGTCATCTCTGGGGCAACTGGTAGCCGGGATTGCCCATGAAGTGAATAATCCCGCGAATTTTATTCACGGTAATTTATCTCATCTTAGCCAATATACCCAAGATTTACTAGAGCTAGTACAGCTTTATCAAAAGTATTATCCCCAGCCGGTATCGGAGATTCAAGCCAAGTCGGAAGATATTGAGATCGAATTTTTGAGCGAAGACTTATCAAAACTGCTCAACTCTATGAAAGTAGGTTCAGAACGTATCCGCGATATTGTTAAATCTCTACGGAACTTTTCTCGATTGGACGAAGCAGATTTCAAAGCTGTCGATATCCATGAAGGCATTGAAAGCACCCTGATGATTCTGCAAAATCGTCTCAAGCCCAGACACACACATCCAGAGATTGAAGTGATCAAAGAGTACGGTAATCTGCCGCCGATCGAATGTTATGCAGGACAGCTTAACCAGGTATTTATGAATATTCTGACAAATGCTCTGGATGCTTTAGATGAGCATCGGGTGGAGAAAAAGACAATTCGGATTAGTACGAGTCTGTATAACTCAGAATTGGTCAGAATTTGTATTGCTGATAATGGGTGTGGCATCACAGAGGAAGTCAAAAAACGGCTATTTGACCCATTTTTTACCACCAAATCGGTAGGAAAAGGTACGGGAATGGGGATGTCTATTAGTTATCAAATTGTGATCCAAAAGCATAAAGGGAAACTGTGGTGTACATCAGAACCCGGAGAAAGAACAGAGTTTTGGATCGAAATTCCCCTAAATCAAAGTGTTATTTAGTTGAGGATATTCGCGAACTGTGGCATTATCTTGCCGAACCCCATGAATCGGGTCTATCGATTTTAGATTTTAGATTTTAGATTTTAGATTGAAGCATGGACCCCACGGATAAATTCGGGGGCAAGTTTATCGGATAAGCTGTCGCGCATTTAAATTGTAGGTTCAGGGCGGGCGGGACGCTAGGGCCCCTACTCCCCACAATAGTTTGATTATTTTTTGACATACAATTTAAATGCAGAACAGCTTACAGGTTTTTTATTTCTCCACGGATGAATCCGGGGGCTTGTATCCTGGATGCTTTCGGTCACTTCAAAGCTGTGGAACCTTCAATTTTGATTTTTGATGGCCCGTTTCCCGATATCACCGAACCCTGGGCGCGAGATGAGGGGGAAAACCCCATAACCGCTGCAATCGGTAGAGTAGATATCAACCAACTTGCTGCAATCCCTTACTGTGCAAATTCTGCTCGATGTGGTGCATTTCCTTCATATCCTCACCCGCAACTATCCCGTAAATTTCCGTGTAGATTTTCCCGTATTTAACCTTCTCTAAAGCCGACAAGATTATCAAGTCCTTGCGATCGAGTTCTGATTTCAGCGTGACAAGAATCGATTCCAAAGTCCCATCCATGCGGTAGTTACTGGAATATTGAGCCACCTCCTTTCCCAGCCCCAGTAAGGTATTGCGCTGTAAGCAAAGCGGAGTCGAGCCATTAACTCGGAAATTGGCATCAATGGCATACAACAGTCCCTCAGAGTCTTCCAGCACGTCGAAGCCAATAACGCCGAAATAACCCTGTTGATGAGCATATTTACCAATAGCGGCAATCATCTCAAAAAACCTACTCATGTCGGTTTCGCGGTAGTGAATCAGTCCCCCTAAATAGTTGCCCTCTGGAGTGACAAGTTGGCCGGTAGTGCCGATAAGCGTGATATTTCCCGTTTTGCTTACATAAAACTGCACGCAATAGTTCTGCACTTCATTCTTGACGAATTCCGAGACAATAATCGTATCCAGCAACTTAATATCGAGATATTTCCTCACTTCCTGCAAGCAGTAGTTCATATCGCTGGCGCTTTTGATAATATAAGTGCCTTCTCCAGAAAGTCCGTGAGATGTTTTAATCAAGTAGGGGAATTGCTCTGGTAACTGAATGCTTTCGAGATTGACTTCGTGCAGATTGTAGGTTTCGTATTTCGGACATTGCACGCCTAATTCTGCTAGCGTTGCTTTGCTGAGCAAGTGGTAGTGGATGTCGGGATGAACGGCGTGTTTTTCGGGTTTGAGATTGTCGAAGGGAAATAGAGTCAGGAGTTTGTCAAAGCGATCGCTTACGCTGAGATCTTCGAGATAAGTTGAGCAGTCTATCATCTCCATACTGCTGTTGCTGAATCCCAAATGCTCCCGCCAATAGTCAATCAGCGAGTTCGGCGGGTGATTAATCACAATTCCTGGGATGGCATCGCCTAACACTGCCAGATTTTTCCAAGGTTCCTTCTGGCCAATCTTGTCGAAAGAAGTTTTGGTGGCTTCACTGCTGCCGTCTTGAATAAAGTATTTTTCCCTGTTGGGGTAAGCAGCCCAACTGGCAGTTGCAGGGTAATTTAGGATGAACGCATAACGTGCATCTGTGATGTCTGGAGCAAACAAATCGGAAAGAGAATTACCCTGAAAGTAAGGAAAGTCGTATGTTGAGTTCATAGAAACATCCCAGTCGAGTTTGAATTGAACTGTTTTCCTAGCTATTAAGTAGCTCGACATAATTAAAAGTAGGGTGGGCAAGGCCCGCCCTACAAATTGACAAAGTGTTTATTGATGTCAAGCTACTTAATAGCTAGGAAACAAGAGATTAGTTGCGGAATTTTAACTCTCTCCAACTAGAGAGAATGCAGCCTCAATAATTTCAACGATGGACGAGTTGTTTTTTCTTAGTGAACACAGCCACCTTGTCCATTTCTGAGGTTCTATAAGCACAAGCCATGTCCGTTGAGTTATGTGCCCAGCCAACCCGCCCTTGAGGGTCAATGAGGATGCACCCAGCTTCTCCGGCCACCTTAGAGGCCAGAGTCTCAATTGCCATCTGCGCTGCTTCATCTGGGTGCTTGCCGGACGCTAGAATGTCGATCGCCCTCTTAGCTAGAACTACTGGCATAATGGACTCGCCATCGCCTGTGGTCGAGCAACCGCCCTGTTCATTTTCAGCAAACAAGCCTGAGCCGATAATGGCGCTGTCGCCGACGCGACCGGCGGGCTTATTCATAGTGCCGCCTGTTGAGGTACCGGCAACTAAGGTGCCACTACTATCTAAAGCTACACAACCAACGGTATTGGGGCGGTCAATAACTTCTTTTTCCTCCTCCCACTCTTCCTGTTGCTCATCCGCGATTAAGTCTTCTTTTGCAGACATCTCGGCTCCATTTTCTGCTGCAAAATGTTCGGCGTGATCCGCTACTAAGAACATGGGTTTTTTATCCATAATCTTTCGGGCCACTGAGATGGGATGGCGCACGCCTTGAACATTGGCGAGGGCTCCCCAAGCTAATGAACGGCCTTCCATGATCGCTGCGTCTAGCTCTACCTCTCCCTGGTTGTTGAGAACCGATCCAAAGCCTGCGTTAAATGTCTGGTCAGCTTCGAGAACCCGGATAGCTGCCTCAACAGCTTCTGCTGCTGTACCCCCGCTTGTGAGCACTGCCCAACCAGCTTCGGCTGCTGCGGTACAGCCTGCATTGTTGGCTGCAACCTTCTCTTCTGAGATGGTTTTTGCTCCACCATGAACAATAATACTCAGTACCATAAATTTCCTTTGTTTTTATCTTAAGCTCTACTTAAAAATTTATTACATTAATCAATTTTTAAGTAGTTTTTTCTCCCTCATAGTTTTATAGATTAGCGGTGTTTAATTTGGGGTTCTTCTATCTTCAGAGATAATTATTTTTGTCGAGCTTGGTGTTCCTTCAGACCTGGCTATTTACAAATTATTAATAGATATCTGACCAAAGTTATGTCAATAGTGTGAGGCAATTTGGCTTCGAGTTAGTTAGGGAAATTGAAAGATTTAGGGAGTAAAAAGGGGGTAAAATTTAAGGCGATGCACTACACATTAACAGGCAAAATTGGTAAAGGTGAAGAAGGAGACTTTGAGAGACAATAAGTGCGATCGGGCTTCACCTTACTCTGAGCCTTTATACTTACCCGCCAAAAACTCCCGCAGCCGCAACAAACTAGCCGTTTGCCCCAAATTCAGTGGCAGCAGCCACACTCCCTCCAACCGAGACTGCACCCAACCGTCGCCCCCATACCACTGGTGAAAAATCAAAATGATCTCCCGCTCAAAGAATGTAGCGATCGAGCTTTGGGCTTTTATGATTAATCTAAATTGTGTAGCCTGTCTTTGATTTTTGTGCGAGTCCTTAAAGTAGACTGACAGCGTTCCCAGTAAATTTTAGCGACGGCATCGCCCGGATTCTGACGCCAACACTCGGCAAACAGCCGCGCTGCCTCACCAAACTTCCTTTCCGAGTAAATTTCCAAAGCTTCGGCAAACAATTGCAGCGTAGCTAACTTGCCCTGTTTGATTTCGGGCCCATCAGCATCAAACACCTCATAAACTGTTACTAATTCCGATTTTCCCTTAACTTTTACTGTGTCGAGAGTGCGGATTGCGTACTTGGATGGATTTTCTAAACGCGAGTAAGTTTCCTGGGTGATTAACAGCGACACCCCATAATTTTTTGTCAACCCTTCTACGCGAGAGGCTAAATTAACCGCATCGCTGATTACCGTACCATCCATGCGATTTTGTCCGCCTACCGTTCCCAACATCAAAGAACCCGTATTAATGCCAATCCCAATTTGAATCGGCGCATTGCCAGAATTAGCCCGAATTTGATTGTATTCAACGAGGCGATGCAGCATGGCAATTCCCGCGTTCACAGCATTGTCAGCTTCACCGCTAAACAGCGCCATAATCGCATCGCCAATATATTTATCAATAAACCCATTATTTGTATTAATGACGGGTTCCATGCGACTGAGATAAGAATTAATAAACTTGAAATTGTCCTCCGGCGTCATTGTTTCTGAAAGCGTGGTGAAGTCGCGAATATCGGAAAATAGTACCGACATTTCTAACTGCACTTGGTCGCCCAATTCCACATCAATAATACTTGATTTCTCTAAAAACTGGAGGAATTGACTGGGGACGAAGCGCTCGTAAGCTTTGTTAAGTTGAGCCAACCTCGTTTCATTTTCGCGGACTTCGGTGTAAAGCTTAGAATTTTGAATCGAAATAGCAGCCTGTCCAGATAACACTTTTAATAGTTCCACTCTTTCTGGCGTAAAAGCTCCGGCTGTCAGATTATTTTCTAGGTAAACAATACTGACGATTTGAGATTGGTTAATCAGGGGTACACATAAAATTGATTTGGGCTGATTTTTTTGGATGTAGGGGTCGTTAGTAAATTGTCCCTCTCGAACTGCATCATCTAATACCACGCTTTCTTGAGTGCGGGCCACATAATTGACAATTGCGGAGGAAAGTTCTTGACAGGTTTCAACGGAGATTGACTGCAACACGGTAACTTGTTCTGAATTTATTGTCCCTTCAGCTTCAATTAACAGCGTTCCCTGGTATGACAAAATCAGATATCCTCTTTGCGCCCCTGCACTTTCCATCAAAATTTTCATTAAGCTAGACATTAGGTGATCGAGCCTTATTTCACCTGAAATCGCCTGAGAAGCTTTCATAACTGTGGTGATATCTAGATTACTACCCGAACCAGTAGTCGTCACTGTTGCGGTAGTTTTAGTGTTTTTATTTGGCGATTGAATAGGTTTCAATAACTGGGGATATCGCGTTTCTAAATCCCTTACTTTAGCAGTGGCTCCCCATTGAACATAACAATAATACGCCTCAATCATGTAGAGTTGGGCAAATTTTTCTTTGCCCCATTCTAGGTAAAATTTGGCGGCTAGTTCGTTGGCAAGGGCTTCTTCGTTGAGGAATAGATTTTCTTTGGCAAGGGAGATGGCGCGATCGTACATTTCAATGGCCTCAGCTTTATTGCCCAAAACTCGATAGCGTTCTGCCTCAACTAAATACCATTTATGCAGATAATTCATGGGAGCATTTTCCGCCCACTGTTGTAAAGTGGTTTGATGTGTTTGTACCTGAGCGATAATTTCTACTTGCTCAATTTCTAGCTGTGTGGGAAATAGCGCCAAGTGTGTTAGGGCGGCATAGAAAGGGAAAATGGGAAAATAAACACTTCCCGATACTGCCATCAAATACGAATTAACTTGGGTAATGTGGTATATGGCAGCCGAATAATTCCCAAACGAGTAAGCAAGAAGTAGTTTGTTGATGTAGATAAAAGCGAGCGCTGTGAATTCATTGTTATGATAGCGCTTAGGAATAATTACAGTTTCATCGTATGCAGTTCCTATTAAGCAATCCGGTTGA
This sequence comes from Microcoleus sp. B6-A1, assembly GCF_036705085.1. Classification (NCBI taxonomy): domain Bacteria; kingdom Bacillati; phylum Cyanobacteriota; class Cyanophyceae; order Oscillatoriales; family Microcoleaceae; genus Microcoleus; species Microcoleus sp. B6-A1. The sequence goes on along the minus strand of NZ_JAUBTU010000003.1, from coordinate 11,353 downwards.
CTCACACATTCCGTCAAATTCTGCACCGTCTGCCGCATCATATCCAAATCATCCTGAGCAGAATATTGCTTCACCCGATCTAAGGCAGTGCTGTAATCTGCTAGTTCGGCTCCCCAATTGTCTAGTTCTACCCCACCGAAAAAGTTGGCATAAAAGTAAATAGTTATGTTGTAGCCAGCGTATAGAAAATCGCCCGTTTCCATGCCCGCCGTGTAGCCATCTTTCAGCGTCGGTACCGTTGCCCAGAGAGCTTCTTGGTGATGCTGAATAAAGCAACTAAACACAAACAGAATCATGGACTTTAATTCGGGCACATTGAACCGATCGAGCAATGAAAGTGCCAATTTACCAAAGGCATAACCCGTTTCCCCCTTTCCTAAAAAGGCACACAGAACCATCCCGTGCATGGCATACCCCACCGTCGATGCGGGTGCATTCCCAAAGGAGAGCGATAAACTCACCATCGTGGAGGTAACTAGGGGCAGCAAACCGGGCATTGCTTGAAAAACGGGTGCACCTAACATTCTTAAGAGTTGCATAGCTGCCCGATTCTGTGGATTTGTCATCAAAGGCAAGTCAAGCAGTTGCTCGATCTGTCGGCCCTGAAGTTGGCTAGCCAGGGCTTGCAGCGCTTTACCAATCGTGGCTTTGTCAGGTTCGCTGGGGAGATCGATCCCCAGTAGTCGCAGGGCATCTCTACCCACTGCGATCGCCTCCAACATCTTGCCCTGGGCTGCATGAGTAGCGATTTGAATTTCGTAAATTTTAATTTTGTCTAAAATCGTCTTAGCTTCTTGCAATACCAATGCTGCCATCTGTTCCATACCCTCAAAGTCAGCATTCAAATAGGCAGCTTCGGTAGCAGCAACATAGAGATTCAGGGTCAATTCATACTGAAGAAGCCAGCAGTTGGCTGTTAGTAGCTCAATCCCTGTTTGCAGATAGACCATTGCGGCTGCGTAGGCGGTAGAATTTCTGGCCTTACCTCCCGCTTCTAAGTTGAGTAGGGCTAAGGCTTCTCGTTCGCTTAATTGATTGATTAACTCAATTCCTTGATTTAAATGCCCCACAATATCAAAGAGTTTTTCTTCTCTTTCTATGTCCGAATATTTGTGTAGGAGTAACTGTCCAATTTTGAGATGAGTAGCTTTTTTTTTGTTTTCTGGTATTAGGGAATAAGCTGCTTGCTGGACGCGATCGTGCAGGAACTTATAAATTGGGTTAGCCACAGACTCAGTAGGGTATTGAGCATCTGTCTGAAGGAAGTTATAGCCTTCTTTTATCAGTCTAATAAGTCCTTCTTGCAAGGCTTTCCAGAGTGCTGATGCCGTTTGTTCTGGTAATTGTTCGCTGACTATTGCCAATGTATCTAAATCAAACTGTGCCCCAATGCAAGCCGCCAACTTGAGAACATTCTGAGTTTCTTTCGGCAACTTCTGCAATTGCGCCGCCATAAACTCCACCACATCCGAGGCGTGGGTAAGTCTAGCTTGAGCAATATCGCACTGCCAATGCCCTAGATCCCAGTCAAAGATAATTTGACCATCTTCATACAGCGACTTGAGGAATTGAGTAGAGAAAAAGGGATTACCTTTGGTTTTTTGATAAACCAGTTCTGTCAATGGCCCGGCAAAGGATAAATTACAAATCAGTGTATCTGCTACCAACTGATTGAGATAGGCTAAACTCAACGGTTGCAAGGTAATCGTATTCACTACTGCCCCAGACTTCACAATCTCATCCACAGTCAACATAAACGGATGAGCCGGTGATACCTCATTATCCCGATAAGCACCCAATACTAACAGATGCCCCGTATCTTCCATCAATAGTTGTAATAACTTCAAAGATGCTGAATCTGCCCACTGCAAATCGTCCAGAAACATCACTAAGGGATGTTCTGCTTGGGTAAATACTTGCACAAATTTCTGCATCAGCAGATTGAAGCGATTTTGGGCGGCACTCCCGGACAATTCTAGTGCAGGACTTTGAGCGCCAATGATGTGTTCTAACTCAGGAATCACCTCAATCAGCACTTGCCCACGGGAGCCTACTGCGGTGAGAATCATGGTTTTCCATCTGTGTAACTGAGCGTCACTTTCTGATAATAATTGTCCCATCAATTCGCGAAAAGCTTGCACAAATGCTGAGAAAGGAATATTGCGTTGAAATTGGTCGTATTTGCCTTTGATAAAATAGCCACGCTGTCTGGCGATCGGCTTGTGGACTTCGTTAACTACGGCGGTTTTACCAATCCCAGATAAGCCAGCCACCAGCATCATTTCGGCGCTACCTGTACTCACTCGTTCAAAGGCTGCTAATAGGTCATCAACTTCAGTTTCTCTGCCGTAGAGTTTTTCGGGAATCAGGAAACGGTCTGTAATATCCCGCGTTCCCAAGCCAAACAGCTCAATATTACCCGTTGCTTGTAATAGAACTAGACATCTCTCTAAATCGTGCTTGAGCCCTAATGCCGTTTGATAGCGGTTTTCCGCATTTTTCGCCATCAGTTTGCTGACAATTTGGGAGACGATTAGGGGAATTTCTGGCTTGATTTCGTGCGGGGTAAGTGGCTGTCTAGCAATGTGGCAGTGAACAAGTTCTAAAGGATCTTCAGTCTCGAAAGGTAGTTTTCCTGTCAGCAATTCGTAGAAGGTGATGCCGAGCGAGTAAAAGTCAGTCCGGTAATCGAGAGTGCGATTCATTCTCCCCGTTTGTTCGGGTGAAATATAGGCTAATGTGCCTTCTAAAATGTTGGGGTTTTTCAGGGTTGGCGTTTCTCGGGTTAGCTGAGTGGAAATACCAAAGTCGATAATTTTTAATTGTTTCGTTTCGGCGTTGTAAACAATATTTGAGGGGTTAATATCTTTATGAATGATGTTGGCGCTGTGAATTTTGCCTAATGCTTCCGTGGTGGCGATCGCAATTTGCAGAAACTCCTTTAGGCTAAACTTTCGCTGCTGCATCCAAATTGTCAAGGATTCGCCGCCAAAGTCCTCCACAAACATCACGAGGCTATTTTGGTATTTTTGCAAGTCATAAACTTGTATGACTCCCGGCTCTTTTAGCTCTTGGGTGATGCGGTATTCGGTGCGGTAGCGCACCAATTCTTGAGGTGTGGGGTAGCTTTCTTTGAGCAGTTTGAGGATAATTGGCTCTTGATCTGCTTCCCGAATCGCCCGGTAAACCAGAGAGTTGACACTTTCGTAAAGCAGCGTCTGGACAGCAACGCCTGGAATAGAGAGCATATTGATTTTTATGGTAAAAATTAAAGCTAACTCAAAACGCACTAGCTTTGTGTATACAATAGCGCGTTTGAAAGGAAAAAAAAATCTTTTTGTAACAAATGTTTAGTTTGTCCGGTAGCAGCCTGCAAATACTTTGTGGTTGCCCCGATCGCGATCGCCTAATTTGTAGGATGCCTTAACAGTCGATCGCACTTTTGCTTTCATTTTCAGCCCACATTACGCAGCCTGGAGTATCACACAGCATAATTACGCATAAAACTCTATTTTTAAAATAATAAATTATAGCTTTAAAAAGTTTTTTATCAGTCAATGTACGGTAGAAAACTATAAATTATAGCTTTATTGCTGGCTAAAAATAAGTAAAAACCGATCGTGACAGTTGAGGGTGCAGAATTTAGGTTTCAGGTAAAGCAACCGCCCTGATGGTGACGACGTTCTTAATAGCTAAGCCTGGGTCGCAGTTGACCGCACTTAGCAGCCAATACCTTAAAATTATAATTGTCAGATACGTGCTCTGCCAGCTAAAAGCTAATGAAACTAGCCTTATTTTCTATACATGGTGCTGCAATGCTAGCGCTCGCAGCCACTATTTTGAGTACAGCGGTGGTACAAGCACAACCCATTGTTCCTGCAGCCGATCGCACTGGCACTACTGTCACGCCTAGCGGCGATCGCTTGAATATTACAGGCGGCCAAACTTCTAGAGATGGAGCGAATCTTTTCCACAGTTTTCAACAGTTTGGGCTTAGCGAAGGGCAGATTGCTAATTTTATCTCTAATCACGCTATTCGCAACATTCTGGGTCGGGTAGTAGGCGGCAATCCTTCTATTATTAATGGTTTGATTCAAGTAAGTGGCGGCAATTCCAACCTGTTTTTAATAAATCCTTCGGGCATTATCTTTGGCCCTAATGCTAGCTTGAATCTTCCGGCAGCCTTTACAGCTACTACTGCTACTAACATCGGTTTTGATTCCGGTTTATTCAATGTGGCTGGAGCGAATGATTACAGTAAGCTGATAGGAACTCCGAACACTTTTTACTTTAATCTCAGCCAACCGGGAAGTATCCTCAATGCAGGTAATTTAGCTGTTATGCCGGGAAAAAGTATAACTTTAATCGGCGGTACTGTCGTCAGCACTGGTTCTCTCCATGCTCCCCAAGGTAATATTATTGTCGCTGCTGTCCCCGGTAAGAATGCTATTCGGCTTAGTCAAGAAGGACATTTATTAAGTTTAGAAATTGGGGTTGTTGGCGGGGAATTGTTGGCACAGAATGGGCAATTATCTCTGCCTTTGTCTCTTCCGCAATTGCTTGCGGGCCCAGGTGGGAACTCTGCTACTGGCGTCTCCGTTAACGGTGCAGGAGAAGTGGTTTTGACGGCGGGTTTGAGGGTGGAAAGCGGGGATGTGGCGATCGCTAGTTCTACTGTTAATAGTCAGAATGGTACACTCTCGGCAGCACGTAATCTCACTTTGGTAGAAAGCCAGCTACTTACTGAGAACAATTTGTTTCTGTTGGCAGGAGATACGGTGCGGGTGAGGGATGGCAGTTATCCTTTCAGGGCGATCGCAGGTGGCAATCTTACTATACAAGGTAATCAAAATATTGATATCTTCGCGCTAGATTACCCTAGCCCTGCATTCCAATCCGCAGGGGATGTCACATTATTGAGCAATGGCACTGTTTCCGGTGATGCTCACTTCGCTGCGCGTGGTAATTTTTCTATTCTCACATTGTCTGGCAACGGCGGCAGTTTTCTGAGTTTGTACGACCCGATTATTAGCTCGGATGGAGATGTGAGATTTGGGGATTATACTGGAACCTCACTTAAGGTAGAAGCAAAAGGCGCGATCGCGGCCGGAGATATTACCATCAATGGGCCAGATACTACTTTGTCAGGTTCCGCCGATCCAGATGCGGCGGTGCTTTCAGGTAGTGCAGCTTTAATTTTGCGATCGGGGGTTTCGACTCTGGCGAATGCTGCCAATTTGCCGCCGAATGTCACCGAAGGGGAGACATTTTTTGCTTCACCGGGTGTTGCTTCGGGCAATAGCATCGGAGTGGGAGCGATTTCGACAGTAGGCGGGCCTGTGATTTTGGAATCAGCAGGGGACATGGCGTTGGATGCGATCGCCTCTTCTGGGGGTAATATTACTCTCAAAGCGGCCAGCGACATCGCCGTTACAGGCACTCTTCAGTCTACTGGCGGCAGTATTGACCTCACGGCTGGCAATCTTCTCACAGTCAGCGGCACTTTTACAGATAGCAGCGGTGTAAATGCGAGCATTTCCAGCGCTAATGGCACGGGTGGCGGCGCGATTACTCTTCGCCACGCGGGGGGCACTACTACACCTTTTATTGTCGGCGATGCGACAACGAATGGGACGGCGGGAGCCATTACATCAGGTTCGGAGACTATTTCGCCACAATTCCCGGTGCCAGTGCCGCCCAGCACTTACACTCAGGGCAATATTGCGATCAGTTCTTCCGCGCCATCTCCAACACCGGAACCAACACCATCGCCGACACCGGAACCGACACCGGAACCAACGCCGGAACCAACGCCGGAACCGACACCGGAACCAACACCATCTCCAACACCGGAACCAACGCCGGAACCAACGCCGGAACCGACACCGGAACCAACACCATCTCCAACACCGGAACCAACACCATCTCCAACACCGGAACCAACACCGGAACCAACGCCGGAACCAACACCATCTCCAACACCGGAACCTACACCACAACCGACACCACAACCGACACCACAACCGACACCATCTCCAACCCCACTACCAACGCCGGAACCGACACCACAACCGACACCTTCTCCAACCCCACTACCAACGCCGGAACCGACACCATCTCCAACACCTTCTCCAACCCCACTACCAACGCCGGAACCAACACCATCTCCAACACCATCTCCAACACCATCTCCAACACCATCTCCAACACCATCTTCAACACCACCACCAACACCATCTCCAACACCATCACCAACACCATCACCAACACCATCTTCAACACCACCACCAACACCATCCTCAACACCACCACCAACACCATCTTCAACACCACCACCAACACCATCTTCAACACCACCTCCAATATCAGAACAAACACCATCTCCAATATCAGAACAAACACCATCTCCAATATCAGAACAAACACCATCTCCAATATCAGAACAAACGACATTACCGGATATTTCAATTACCAATGCGATCGCTCAATCTGGCAATTTGAATATCATTAATAGAATTGAATCTCTTTTTAACTACAGATCCGATTGGGTAAGCGAAATTGTCCAAACGGCATCGCCTCTAAATATAGTTAGCCGCAGCGATATCACACGGCTAATCGATAGAGGCGATATCCCACAAGCCATTTTCTTTATCGATATCTTCTACAGTGAACAAGTGGGTTCATACATTAATCAGGAAATCAGGCGCGATTTGCAATCTTTTACCGCCATACAGAAAAGAACTAGAATCATCGCCAGCCAAACTGGTAAAAAACCAGCCATTATCTACGCCTTCTCCCGCCCTGAACAATTAGACCTGATCGTAGTCCCCCCTAGCGGCATCCCTATTCATAAAGCCATCCCCGCCGCCCGGCGCGAAACTTTGATGCAAGTCGCAGCCAATTTCAGCTCTGAACTCACTACTTCCAGAAACATCAATACTGAGAGCTATTTGCCAGCATCCCAACAACTTTACCAGTGGATAATTGCGCCCTTGGAAGCTGATTTGAAAGCTCAGGGCATCGATACGCTAGTTTTTAGTATGGATGCAGGGTTGCGATTGCTCCCCTTAGCCGCCCTCCATGACGGTTCTCAATTTCTAGTAGAAAAGTACAGCATCGGACTCATTCCCAGCGTCAACTTAACCGATACTAGCTATGCAAGTGTTAAAAATGCTGAAGTTTTAGCAATGGGAGCCTCACAATTTACTAATAACCCACCCTTGCCAGCAGTGCCTGCAGAACTTAACGCTATTGCCTCCGAATGGAAAGGCGAATCCTTCCTCAACCAAACCTTTACTCTCAACAATCTTAGGTCACAGCGCAAAGACAGACCCTATGGGATTATTCACCTCGCCACTCACGGATACTTTAACCCAGGATCACCGAGCAATTCTTACATTCAGTTATCAGATAGCAGGTTAACACTCGATCGCGTGCGGCAACTAGGGTGGAATCAGCCACCTAAAGTTGAGCTATTGGTGTTGAGCGCTTGCCAAACTGCTGTGGGTGATGATGACACCGAATTAGGTTTTGCGGGGTTAGCTGTGCAAGCGGGGGTGAAGTCAGTTTTGGCGAGTCTTTGGTATGTCAGCGATGAAGGTACTTTAGGGTTAATGGCTGAATTTTACCATCAGTTAAAGGTCGCGCCGATTAAAGCCGAAGCCTTACGGCAAGCTCAAATCGCCATGATCAAAGGTCAAGTTCGCATTAAAAAGGGTCGTTTAATTTTGTCAAACTTAAATAAGGAGTTAGAATTACCGCCAGAATTAGCTCAACTGACTAATGAAAATCTCTCCCATCCTTATTATTGGTCTGCCTTCACGATGATTGGGAGTCCTTGGTAATGTCATTGCGAGGAACAAAGCAATCGTAAGGACTTTAGGCGTAGCTCGCAATCAGATGCTAGTTGATGAAGTGTAGGGACAAAGGCAATGCCCATTGGTGTCAACTTAAGCCTGAAACCCTTTAAAAATATCGCTTTTACCATAGTTCAGATCCCCCTAAATCCCCCTTAAGAAGGGGAGTAGGGGTTGACTTTGAGAAGACTCCTGTCCCCCCTTCTTAAGGGGGGCTAGGGGGGATCTGGCCCTAATCGTCAAACAACAGTCTCTGACTGGGTTTGAGCTTAAGTTGACACTAATGGGCTTTTGGAGTGTCCCTACGGGGATAGAACGATAGGCGGTGCTACTTCATAAAGGTGGAATTTGCTGTAAGTTATATTTTAGTAAAATCTATAAAGTTTAACAATTAAAGAGGTTGCATAATGAGACAGCAAAAATTTGTTTCAATTCTAGTTTTTATTGACTCAACTGTTGAAAATTACCAGAGTTTAATTAGCGGCATTTCCCCAAGTGCTGAGGTAATTATCCTAGATGAAACGCGGGATGGCATTGAGCAAATTACCGAAAGGCTAGCAATTGAACAAAATATAGAAGCAATCCACATCATCTCTCACGGTAGTCCAGGTGCAGTACATCTCGGTGTAAATACACTCAACAGCAGCAACATAGAAAGTTTCGCCCCTCAACTCAAACAGTGGCGCAAAGCATTAATTCCCGGTGCCGATATTCTCCTCTACGGGTGTAATGTCGCGGCTGTTAATCAGCCCCGGCGAATAGAATTCGCGGCTATACAAACAAAGTCCGCCTACGCGGACTATGGAATTTCAACCCGCGCAGGCGGGTTTAGTTTGTGTAGTAGCGGTTTTAACCGCCCAGTTGAAAGTGCTACAAAACCTACAAAACCTAACCAATTTCTCCAACGCCTGAGTGAGTTAACTGGCGCGTCGGTTGCAGCTTCCAAAAAGCTGACGGGAAGTGCTGCAAAAGGCGGCGACTGGGAATTAGAAGTGAGAACCGGAGAAATTAAAACACCGCTAGTATTTGAACCCGAAGTATTAGCAGCTTACGAGTATGTTCTCTCAACTTTCGGCGCTGCAACAAACTTTGGCGTGGGGACAAATCCCTACGGTATTGCTACCGGGGATTTTAACGTCGATGGCCAACCTGATTTAGCTGTAACAAACCAAGGATCTGACACTGTTTCCATCCTGTTAGGAAATGGGACTGGTGGCTTTAATCCCGCGCCTATTCCTACCTTGGCGGTGTCAAGTCCCACATCGATCGCGATCGGCAATTTTAACAACGATAATTTCCCTGACTTGGCAGTAGTAGGTAGCGGCAGTGGTGGCGCCCTCTCAATTTTCCTAGGAAATGGTACGGGCGGTTTTGGCAGCCCCACTCCATATCCTACAGGAGTATCCCCTATCTCGGTTGCAGTTGGGAAGTTTAACGCTGATAACTTTTCAGACGTAGCAGTAGTCAATGCAAGCCCTGGCAGTACCTCTGGCACTGTCACAATTTTGCTGGCAAATAGCAGTGGCAGCGGGGCATTGAATTTCAGTACCAACTTAACGGTGCAGTCATTGCCGGCTTTCATGGCTGTCGGGGACTTTAACGGGGATACTTTTTCCGATTTAGCTGTACCGAACAGTTTATCTAACACCATTTCTGTTTTTTTAGCGAATGGCACTGGCGGCTTTGGTGCAGCTACTAATTTTGGCGCTGGGCAAAATCCAAATTCGATAGCCACTGGGGACTTTAACGGAGACACTTACCTCGACTTGGCCACAGCTAACAACGGATCTAACAATGTTTCAATTCTCTTGGGAAATGGCACGGGCAGCTTTGGTGCAGTCACTAATTTTAGCGCCGGGACAGGGCTGCAAGGCATTGTTGCGAATGACTTTAGCAGAGATGGCCAACTTGACTTAGCAGTAGGAGGCACCGGCGGCGCTACAATTTTAGTAGGCAACGGCAATGGCGGTTTTAGTGCACCCATTAACTTTGCTGCGGGGACAGATCCAACTTCCCTTATTTCAGGCAACTTTAATGCTGACACTCTCCCGGATTTGGCAGTAGCGAACAACGGTTCAGACAACGTTTCTGTGCTGCTAAATACACCCAATACAGTTAATTTCGGGGCTGCAACTTACAGCGAGACAGAAGGAACAACAGACACAGTAGTTAATATTCCCGTTACCCTCAGCGGCGGCACTCCTTTTGCTGATGTAACAGTACCAATTGCGATCGACCCCAGCAGCACAGCCACCGAAAATTCCGACTACGCCTTTTCGCCTACCTCGATTACATTCCCCGCAGGTGCAACAGGTGCCGCACTCACCCAAAATGTTGCAGTTACTATCAAACCTGACAACATAGCTGAAAACGCCGAAACCGCAATTCTCAACTTTGGCACAATTACTGGTGGGGTTGCAGGTACAACGGCTCAAACCACACTAACTATTGCTGCTAACGGTACTGTTTCTTATGCCGTCGCCGCTGGTACTGCCAGCATTCCTGAAGGTAATAGCGGCACAACTCCTCTAACTTTTACGGTGACTCGTAGCGGCGGTGCTGGTGTAGCGAGTAGCGTCAATTATGCGATCGCGGGAACTGCTACCAACGTCAGCGATTACAACAATATCGGTGGCACTTCTGGGGCAACGGGTACGACTGGCACGATCAATTTCGCCACTGGTGAGACATCCAAAACGATTACTCTCGATGTATTAGGCGACAGTGCGATCGAACCTGACGAAACTGTTACCCTCACCTTGTCTAATCCTGTCGCACCAGGTGCAACTCCTACTATTACCGCTGATGCGGCCGCAACAACTGTCACTAATGATGACACCGCAGGTTTCACCGTTAACACTACCACCACGACTGCGACTGAAGGCGGTGCAACGGGAAGTTACAGTGTTAAGTTAAATACTCAGCCGACTGCACCTGTTACGATTAGCTTTGATACAGGCAGTCAAATTAATCCGATTTCGTCGATAAATTTTGACAGCACTAATTGGAATGTTGCTCAAACTGTTGCGGTTGTTGCTTTTGACGATAATTTAGTTGAAGGAAATCATACAGGTGCGATCGCGCCTACTTCTACCAGTAGCGATGTTAATTATAACGGCATCACAATTTCGACTGTTAGCGTCGCTATTACTGATAACGACACTGCGCCAACTCCAACTCCGACAACAACTCCGACTCCGACAACAACTCCGACTCCGACAACAACTCCAACTCCGACAACAACTCCGACTCCGACAACAACTCCGACTCCGACAACAACTCCGACTCCGACAACAACTCCAACTCCGACAACAACTCCAACTCCCACGCCAACTCCAACTCCCACGCCAACTCCAACTCCCACGCCAACTCCAACTCCCACGCCAACTCCAACTCCCACGCCAACTCCAACTCCCACGCCAACTCCAACTCCCACGCCAACTCCAACTCCCACGCCAACTCCAACTCCCACGCCAACTCCAACTCCCACGCCAACT
>NZ_JAUBTU010000078.1:0-34597 GCF_036705085.1 Microcoleus sp. B6-A1 | reverse complement strand
TCCCGCCCGTCCTTTTTGGACGGGCGGGACGCCCATCCCACTTTCAAGAGTGGAAGTTATTTAATTCTCATTCCTTATAGCCCTTGATAAGCGGCCTCCGTGGCCTCCGTGGGCTCCGTGGGCTCCGTGGGCTCCGTGGCCTCCGTGGCCTCCGTGGGCATACCTCACCAAGATTGAGAACTGCTGTATTGCGGCTTTTTGATTACCTGTGGCATAAGTGCCTCCGGCATCGGGCTTCCGGCATCAGTGCCTTGCTTTTCCGAACCATTGCACAAATTCAAATAATATCTGTACATTGCCGACTAGCATCAAATCCCTGGCAGTGGTAAGAATTAAACCAAACGAAAGTAATTAAGGATGCCATGTCACTTTCAACTGCACAACCCGCTCTCCTAGTCCTGGCTGACGGTACTGCTTACCGCGGCTGGTCGTTTGGCGCTGACGCCACCGTCGTTGGCGAGGTAGTATTTAATACGGGAATGACGGGCTACCAAGAAGTATTGACCGATCCCAGCTATTGCGGTCAAATTGTAACTTTTACTTATCCAGAATTGGGAAACACAGGGGTAAATCTCGAAGACGAAGAATCCTCGGGCCCGCAAATTCGAGGTGCGATCGCCCGGAACGTATGCAGCCGCCCCAGCAACTGGCGCTGCTCGCAATCTCTGCAAGACTACCTGAAACAGTACGATATCCCCGGAATTTACGGGATCGACACCCGCGCCCTGACTCGCAAAATTCGCACGGTGGGAGCGATCAACGGTGGCATTTCGACCACGATTCTCGACCAGGCGGAACTGTTGGAGCAAGTGCAAGATGCCCCCAGCATGGACGGGCTGAATCTGGTTCGGGAAGTCACCACTCGCGAGGTCTACGAGTGGTCTGAAGCCACGGACTCGGTTTGGGAGTTCAGTCCTACAGTCAAACCTGCTAACGGCAAAATGTGGACGGTGGTAGCGCTAGACTTTGGGATCAAGCGCAATATTCTGCGGCGTCTGGCGAGTTACGGGTGTCGGGTCATCGTTGTCCCCGCTGACACCTCGCCGGAGGAAATCCTCAAATACAACCCGGACGGCATTTTTCTGTCCAACGGCCCCGGAGATCCGGCGGCGGTAACGGAAGGGATCGCGACTGCGAAAGCTTTGTTAAAGTCGGACAAACCCGTATTCGGTATCTGCATGGGACACCAAATTTTGGGACTTTCCTTGGGTGCAGAAACTTTTAAACTTAAGTTCGGCCATCGGGGATTGAATCATCCAGCGGGTTTAACTCAGCAAGTAGAAATTACTAGCCAAAATCATGGTTTTGCGATCGACCCCGATTCCCTAGCCCCCGAAGTAGAGATTACTCATCTCAATTTGAACGATCGCACCGTAGCCGGATTGAAGCATAAAACTCTGCCCCTGTTCTCAGTGCAGTACCACCCAGAAGCCAGTCCGGGCCCGCACGACGCCGATTATTTATTCGATCGATTCGTGCAGTCAATGCGAGACAATCAGAAAGTAGCCAGCAGTAAGTAGTCCTTAGTCAGCAGTCATTAGTCAGTAGTCATCAGAGGCTGTTTTGTGTCGATCGCTTCTGACTAATGACCAATGACTAATGACTAATGACTAAAAAACTGTAGACAAAAGACCAAAAAACTCCTATAATGAAGCCTCGACTTTAAGCCATATCTAGCTAGGAGGGTGTCATTCCTGAGTCATTGACCCTGACCGTTAGCCTCAGAGGCACTCGCGAAGTCAAGAATAACTATCAGTTATTTCGCCTGACGGGCCTGCTGGACGCTTTTTCTGAGGCAACTTTTCGGAAGGTAATAAGCAAATGTATTGACGAGGGCCCAAAACACGTAATTTTGGACTTGTCTCAGATAGACTTTGTGGATAGTTCAGGCTTGGGCGCACTTGTGCAACTTGTCAAAAAAGCCCAAACCTTGGAAGGGACATTGCAAATTGTCTCAAATCCCCGCGTAACTCAGACTGTTAAACTGGTTCGCTTAGAGAAATTTTTGTCTTTGCAGCCTTCGGTTGATGAGGCGGTAAAAAACGTCAAGGAGGCTTGACGCCAAAGTGGATTAAATTAGCTATCCGGTTCTCAACGCTGGATAGCAAATTTTTATTGTTGTGCTGGTAAAGCAATACCGATTTTCCCAGAAGCTGCGACACGCGCCAGCCGCTATTTCCCCGATGCTTAGAGTTTCGGTTGATGGGCAGTAAAATATGTGTGGCAAACACGCGAAAAAATGGTATAAAACTGAGAGCATCCCGATTTGGTAAAAAGCCTTTTTTAGGAGTGCGATCGTCGCGCCAAGCTTTGCCTATATATCTCGCTTCGCGATCTGACAGCGAACACTCCTGTAAAAGCTATAATTGCGGAAGTGACGAAAGACCAAATAAGTAAGTGACTAGAAAAACCAAGCTGTGCGGAAGTTTTATTTAAAAAAGTATGTCGCCGATCGCAGATGACGGACTCAAACTGAGTCTGACGGATATCAGTTTAAATCGAGTGCATCCAGCGAGGGCTACACCAGCAGAAATAGAAAGAATTTCGCCCGCAGCCTGGGCATATTTGGGAGATGCAGTATACGAACTCTACGTTCGGAGTTCGTACTTAGTCCCAGCCAAAAGATTGCAAGCTTATCACGAATTAGTGGTGGGACAAGTACGAGCCGAAACTCAAGCGCGTCATTTGCGATCGCTCTCTCCTTACTTGAACAGTACAGAATTAGCAATTGTCAAGCGCGGCCGCAATGCTGCAGCGGGCCGTTCTAAGCGAGCAGATCCAGAGATATACCAACAAGCCAGCAGCTTAGAAACTTTGATCGGATATTTGTACCTCACCGATCCCGAAAGATTGACCGAGATTCTGGCACTTTTAGAACTTGAGACTTAAAGGATTTAGCAGTTAAGAGTTGGGAATGGGGAGGGAGTAATTAACCATCCTGGCACGGCTAACATAAAACCGCAAAAATCTCGATCGGCAAAACAGGATTTATCAGTTATTAACTAGCAATTGGAACACAGCAAAATCCTTGCTCCCTCGCTAGACTATCTCAAATCTTAAAGCCCAAAGATTGCTCCCTCAATCAAGACTCTCACATCTACAATCTACAATCGACTAGCCTTCAGCCAAAACATTTTGACCACAAGAAACCAATGAGAAAATTTACCAAACCCAACTTTTCGCGATCGAATTCCGACAGCAAGCCATTCAAAAGCGAAGGCCGCCGTCAGGACTCACAACCATCCTCTCCCCGCTTTGAACGCAAGCCCCGTCCCGACACTCGCCCAGGAGACGCCCCTCAAAAGCGATCGACCTTCGCCCCACAATCGCGAGAAATGCCCGTGCGAGCAATTTTCAAACGGAGAGTCGATTCCGACAGCCAACCGGAAATTCGCAGAAATAATCATTTCAAAGACAGAGACAGCAGCCCGCAGGAATCCAGGGGCAATTATTACCAAGACAGAGACAGAGATAGCAGCCCCCAGCCGGCCCGCAACAATTTCCGAGACAGAGACAGAGACAGCAGCCCCCAGCCGGCCCGCAACAATTTCCGAGACAGAAACAGAGACAGCAGCCCGCAGGAATCCAGGGGAAATTATTACAAAGACAGAGACAAAGACAATAGCCCGCAGGAATTCCGGGGCAACCATTTCAGAGACAGAGACAAAGACAGAGACACTCGCCCTGTTGACACTGCCTCCAATACAGTCGTGCAACCAGACGCAGACACAGACGACATGATTTACGGCCGCCATGCGGTACAAGCAGCTTTAGAAACAAACCAAGTCCTCAACCGGATCTGGGTTGTTCCCCACCTGCGCTACGATCCCCGCTTTCATAGCTTGCTAACCGAAGCCAAAGCCAACGGCAGCATCATTGACGAAGTTGACGATTTGCGCCTCGACTACATCACGCGCAAAGCAAACCACCAAGGCGTAGCCGCCCAAGTATCAGCCTACGAATACCTGGATTTGAGCGAACTGATCGCAAAGGCTAAGTCGGCTTGCGAAGATCCAGTAATTGTGGTAGCAGAAGGACTCAACGACCCGCACAATCTAGGGGCGATTATTCGCACCGCAGAAGCATTGGGATCTCAGGGCATGGTGATTCCGCAGCGGCGGGCGGTTGGGATTACCTCAGCAGTGAGAAAAGTGGCAGCAGGGGCATTGGAAAGCCTGCCTGTGGCGAGGGTTGTCAATCTTAACCGGGCGCTGGAAGAACTCAAAGAGGCTGGATTCTGGATTTATGGCACTGCAGCAGGCGTCGGTCAATCTATAGAGACAGTCAAGTTCTCCGGGCCCACTGTTTTAGTGGTAGGTGGTGAAGCTGACGGTTTGAGCCTTTTGATACAGCGCGGATGTGACGGATTAGTTTCAATTCCTTTAAGGGGTCATACTCCTAGCCTGAATGTCTCGGTAGCAACGGGGATGGCTTTATACGAAATTTACCGTCAGCGCGGGCCCAAAAAGTTTCACGTACACGGATCGTAAAGGTGGTTGAAAAAAAGAGCACAACAGAGTAGTTTATTGTCAATGCCGCCCAGCATGGAGTGGCACGACACCCGGAACAAGTAAGGATAGCCGATCGACTGTCGTTACTTGTTCAGGCGAAAGTAGAATGGGCCTGCCCCCTAGGTTCAAACAAGAATTCGACACCAATCTATTTAGATATCAGCTTTAAATAGGTTTGGATCGGTTCTTGGCAGCAGTCAGCCACGTGTAAATAACAAAAGCCTAGGCGTGTTCGCAGCACCCTGAAAACACCGTCAAATACATTAGAAAAGCACATGAAAGAATTCTTGATTAGCTTGCTCAACTTTTTCGGATTGGCTTGGTGGGTTGAAGTTAAAACTTCAGCGCCGCGGTGCATTTACTATTTTGGCCCGTTCTTAACCAATGGAGAGGCGGAAGCTGCAAAAGCAGGATATGTAGAAGACATAGAAAATGAAGGGGCCGAAGGTGTTAGTGTTTCGATTTACCGCTGCAAACCAATTACTTTGACTGTTGCAGAAGATTTGGGAAAGTTTGGTGATGGAGGGCTGTGGCCGGTTTTGAGCGGTCAGTAGAAGCAGGGGGAGTTTTGAGTTTTGAGATGGCTACGCTTCCCTCGCAACGCTGTGCGGTTTTGAGTTGTGAGTTTTGACACTCCCCTGGCTAAAGCCGAGGGGATTCTTGATTCGCAGAATCGACTTGCCGATGCAGAATTACTTCAACATCGGTAGCGGTCAATTCTCCACAAGCGTTCGGATCTAAGATCCAAGTTCCGACGTGCCCCGCCGTACTCAATCCCCGACTTAGGATGTTTTTGGCTGCGTTCCAATCCCTGTCAATTACGCACCCACACCGACAAGCGTGAGTTCGCGTTGACAGACTTTTCTTGACAACTGTCCCGCAGCTAGAGCATTCTTGACTTGTTCCATTGGCTGGCACGGCAATTGTAATTCTTCCGAATACTTTGCCAAAATATTCCAGCCACACTCGAAACATATACCAAGATGCGTCGTTAATCGATTTAGCTAAACAGTGGTTCTTCACCATATTTTTAATCCTCAAGTCTTCGTAGGCTACACAGTCGTTTGACTGGATGACGTATCTTGCTAATTTCACAGCAAAATCTTTACGTTGTCTACTTATTTTGAGGTGGCGTTTCCCTAGAATCACTCTAGCTTTTTTTCGGTTTTCTGAACCCTTGACTCGCTTTGAAACTCGTCTTTGGGCTTTCTTTAATCTGCGTTCTCCTTTGCCCAGGAAGCGCGGATTATCAACTGCAACGCCATTAGAGTCTGTGTAGAACTCTTTTAAACCAACGTCTAACCCGATGGCGCTGCCTGTAATTTCAACCTTCTCGGAACGGTCAACTTGAACGCAAAACTGGACGTAATATCCATCGGCTCGTTTGACTAAGCGCACTCGCTTAATTTGACTGCGCTGATAGAAATGTAAGTCGCGAGTTCCTTTCAGTTTGAGTTTCCCGATTCCTTTTTTGTCAGTAAAAGTGATAGATTTCCGATCGGTTGCCATCCGCCATCCCGTAGTCTTGTATTCAACCGAGCGGTTGTCTTTCTGAAATTGCGGGAATCCTTTTTTACCAGGAACTTTCTTCTTGCAGTTATCGTAGAATCGGGAGATTGCCGACCATGCTCTTTCTGAGCTAGATTGTCGAGCCATGCTGTTCAAGTCATCGCAAAACGTCCATTCTTTAGCTAAAACAGCGCTGTACTTATTTAAGTCATACTTATCGACTTTTTCGTTCTCCATCCAAAAGCGCAATGCTTTGTTGCGGATGAATTGTACTGTTCTAATTGCTTCGTCTACAGCGTCAAATTGCTGTTTTTTTCCGTATGCTTTGAACTCAAAAACTAGCATGACTTCGACCTCATCACGATACTTCTTATACTAACAACATCGGCTTAATGCACCTCAAATAGTTCATAAAGATTTACATAGTTGCACTCTACAGCGCAATCCTGAAATCCAACAAAAGAAACTGGGAGGCTAAAGCCTCCTTCTGCCTTTCATCCCCGGACTAAAGTCACGGGGTTTTCATGCTCGATCTTTATAACTTCAAAACTCTTGAGTGTTGGGTAATAAATTGCTTGTGACAAACTCAAAACTCAACACTCGCAATTGCCAACTGCTTCGGGGTGACTCTCAATCCAGCGATCGATGTCTGCGATTACCCGATCGGGAATTTCCCAAGGGAACAAGTGGGCTGTATTGGGATAACACTGCCACTGACAATCATGGAGGTGGCGGGCGGTTTCTAAACTGGATGCTGAGGTGATGTGCCGATCGCCTTCTCCGGCCAACACCAAGCTGGGACAATGAATGTCGTGCAGGTGCAGCAGTCGATCGTATCCAGCCCTCAGAGCGGTATTTAACGCCTTGGTGGCCGTGTTGGAAGTCTTGAGGTAGGCGGGGGTACCTGCCTGTGCTAAGTAGCGGTAAGGGGTGGCGTTATGCTGCTGTATCAAGTAGCGAAAGAGCGATCGCCTAGCAAAAGTATCAATATTCCATTGCCAACCGGGTATCATCCAATTGATAATTCCGGCTAAACCGGTGTAAAAGTTATCTTGCCAAGAGATGGGAGGATGACTTCCTCGCGGTTTGGCTGCGGATGCGAGTAGAATCAAACCTGTGACTCGCTGGGGATATTTCATGGCTAATTCCAGGGCTAAAATCCCTCCCAAAGACCATCCGATCACCAAACACCGATCGACTCCTAATTTGTCTAATAGTGCTTCTAAATCGACCAGATGATCGGTCATTTCAAAGAAAGTTGAGGTGTGGCTGTTGCCGTATCCGCGCAAGTCTGGGGCGATGGTTTGGAACCGCTTTGATAGGTGTTCTGTAAAGACCGACATACAATCGCCGGAACCTGGATGGCCGTGCAAGCAGAGAATAGGAAATCCTTTGCCTTTGACGGAAACACTGAGTTGTTGATGCGGCATTTTTTAACTGTTTAGGCGGTGCGTTGTCCCCGCTATAAATTGTATATTCCAGCGGTCAAAAGCTGGGGTTTCGGACCATGTAATCGGCAATTTTAGAAATAGACTGGCGCATTTGTAGCTCGCCGCTGCGGCTGTCAATCACAGTAATCACATAGGCCTCGTCGTCAATGCTCATCGCTAAAGTTGTGCCTAGCACCTTGGAATTTTGACCGGTTTTTTCGCCCAACCACTGAGCTTTAGTTCCTTGTAAGGCGGCAAATCCCAGAGCGTGATCGTACTGGCGGTTGAGAGTTTCTATTAATAGTTTAGCACCGGGTGTTTCGCCGTTGTAAATTTGCACCATCATTTCGGTGAGTTCGTTAGCAGTCAGGCGGTTGCGACCGGAACCGGGGTTGGAGGGCATAATTCTTTCCCCCATTAATTTGAAGTTGACGCGGGTGACTTCGTAGCCGCTATTATCTAAATATTGATTGATGTAATCCGAACCTAAATAATCGATTAGTTGATTGGTGGCGATATTGCTGCTGCGATAGATCATTTCTTCTAACAGTAGCTGTAGCGGATAATTGCGATTAGACCTAATCTTTGCCGATGCGTCTTCGGTGAAATTACCGCGAGTGACTAATACTTCCTGGTTCAGACTAATTTTTTCTTTTTCGACTTTTTGCATCAGGGCGACAGCAATCGGCAATTTAATTAAGCTGGCTGGACTGACAGGAGGTACATCGCCCCGCAGGTGTACGCACTCTCTAGAAAGGTTGCAAATGCCTATCGAAGCTTGAGCCGACAAACCGCTTTCCCGCGCAAGCACACCCAACAAATCTGATTTTGCTTGCTGGACTTGAGAGGTGGCTGCTGTTAAATTTTCCCGGTATTCTTGAGTTTTTGAGGCAGTGAGGGAAGCTAAAAATGAATTTTGAGGAACTTCCTGCAAGTTGTTGAGGGCTTGATGCCAGAAAAATTGAGTTTGCTGCGAAGATTCGATCGACTTATTTTGCTGCCCTTTAGTTTCTACGGCTCTGTTGGCTAAACGGACTGCTTGCTGTAAGTCGTCGTTAGCCCTCTGTTCTACTAATATTTGAGCTTCCACCGCTTGCAACTGCTGTAGCAGTTGTTCTTGAGGATTGGCGGTGAGGGGAACTAAGCGGGAGAGGAGGGTTGGTTCTGGGGAGGGAGAGGAGGGTTGTTCTAATTCGGCGATTAGCCCATCGCGAATTTTGTAGAGTTCGCCTAGGGAACGCGGGTTAGATGATTGAGAGAATGAACTTGCGATGGTTAACATCTGAACCAGTCCAATGCCGGCTACTACTGCCGCCATCTTGTTGGCGATCGACAAAAAACGCCTGAGCTCTGGCATATTTAACATCCTCAACACAACCAAATTCTATATAAGCAGCTATTGTTACATCAGTCAAACGGTTTTAGATTTTAGATAGGAGAACAAATCTAAAATCTAAAATCTAAAATCTAAAATAGTTCGATCGCGCCAATGTGGCAAAATAATCAAAATAAAGGGAGCGATCGCACGAAGGCAATCAACCCCCTCTAAATATTGCGAACTATCTACTTTTTGCGCCGCCGTCGCCAGTCAGCACCCAACCGCTTGAGGTAATCCCAGCCGCGTTGGGGCCAGACATGATCGCTACCAATCTTTTCGGCAATCCAGCGAGCGACTTTGGGGCCTGTCCAGTCTCCGCCGTCGGGGGCAGGGCCTAGCAGGGCTTGTCGCAGTTCTTCTTGCTGTTCAGGATTCAGCAAGGATTTTGCAGGAGGGGGCTGGCGGTCTCCGCTGCGATTTCTCACAGAGTTAGGCCCTTCTCGGTTATAGCGCTGGACAATTTCTTTGGCGTAGTCGTAGTTGAGGCCTACGACTTGGGCTGCTTGTTTGATAGTCCAATTTCGGGACACTAACAGCAGCAAGTGCCAGCGGCGCGACTCTGTGGTGTTTTGTGCCTGCCGGTAGCGAATTTTGAGTTCCTCTGCCGTCAGGTGGGATTCTAAGTGAGCTTTAGGTGGCATTCCTCCAACGGGGCATCGGGAACTTCTTACCATATATCTTTGGTTTTGGGGATAATTCCGGATGAAATTATTTTCCTGGGGATCGTTCGGGCAAATAAGTAGCTTTTTTTACCCCAGATGCACGCAGCTAGTCGCATTTGAGGAAGGACTGCTGTTTTTTTGCAGGTGCGGGCAACAAAAGACCTCGGCGTGCCGGTGAGCGTTTCGAGCTTTTTTGTGAACGCCAGATTTCTGACAGCCTTTTTGACCTTTGGCACAATGGGCGTGGATCGGAAAATGTCGATCGCTATTTTCTTCGATCGCGCAGCCCCCATTAATTCACTCGGCTGACTGATAACTTTCAGTCATTTTTGACTAAAAAAGTGTTCTTCATAATCTGACCCTAATTATTAGGGTATCGACCCCCATAATCTAAAATTAGATTATCAGGATTTTCTATTTATAGTTCATTTTTTCGGGGGTTTCAGGAGGGGATTAATCTCGTAAAAAATCAGCTTCAGATGCGGGCAAGTCTGCTTTTTGAAATAAATTCAATCTAACAAGACTGGTATTTTTTATAAAAATTAGTATTGTCTGAATATTCCCAAGAATAAAGCAGTCATAATCTGGTATTAGTGGATTTTTCATGCCATATTCTTCTCCCATAAATCCTGGGTTGCGTCGAAGAGAAGCTGGGTTCTAATATTTTAGAATTTAGATTACAGAATTGGGAATGACTGATTTCCTAATGATTGTGATCTTGCATACACATTCTTGAAGACCGAACCTAATTATGTAGGGGTCGCATTGCACACCTTACCCCTTACTCATATAAATCTCGCGTTAAACCACTTTTTGCATCAGTCCTGATACAGTTGCATTCTTGGTTTGTTAAAAAATTAGGTAAAAAACTCGATCGCTATTTTGTGTTCGGTGGGATTTGGGGAATTTAATCTATTGTATATAAAATGACCGATCGCCCGTTAGCTGAGCCCTCTTCGAGGCTCGAACTTTCGCCACAAAAATAGCCGACTTTGCCTTCGGGCTGTAAGCAGGTACAATTGCCAGTTATATTAACTGTATTGTCTCAAAGTAGAAATGATAAAGGTACGAGCATGGCATCCATCCGCGAGTTGCACCGACAACTGGTCAATAAAGAACGCTCTGCTGTGGAAATTACTCAAGAAGCATTAGACCGAATTACCCAGCTAGAGCCGAAGTTGAAAAGCTTTCTGTGCGTGACAGCAGACAGCGCATTGGCGCAGGCCCATAAAGTGGATGCCCAAATCGCAGCCGGAGAGCAAATTGGCCTGTTGGCCGGCATCCCGATCGCCGTTAAAGATAATATGTGCACCGAGGGCGTTCCCACAACCTGCGCCTCTCGGATTTTGGAGAATTTTGTTCCTCCCTACGATGCCACCGTCGTCTCGAAACTCCAAGCAGCCGGTGCGGTGATTGTGGGTAAGGCGAATATGGACGAGTTTGCAATGGGGAGCTCGACAGAAACTTCTGCTTATCAAGTTACCGCGAATCCTTGGGACTTGGAGCGCGTGCCCGGAGGGTCTTCTGGCGGTTCTGCCGCAGCGGTAGCCGCTGGAGAATGCGTCGTGAGTTTGGGTTCGGATACTGGGGGCTCAATCCGCCAACCTGCAGCTTTTTGCGGGTTGGTGGGGCTGAAACCGACTTATGGGTTGGTTTCTCGCTACGGTTTGGTGGCCTATGCTTCTTCTCTCGATCAAATCGGGCCCTTTGGCCGGACTGTTGAGGATTCGGCGATTTTGTTGGGGGCGATCGCCGGTTATGATCCGAGAGATTCCACGAGTCTTAATGTCCCAATTCCTGACTACGCTCAAGCTTTAAGACCCAGTTTGCGACCGAAGGGTCAGATTAGAATTGGTGTAATTAAAGAAACTTTTGGTGTAGGGCTGGACTCCGGGGTTAAAGACGCTGTTACTAAGGCGATCGAGCAATTTCAACAATTGGGCGCAGAAATTCAAGTCATTTCTTGTCCCCGGTTCCGCTACGGTTTGCCCACTTACTACATTATTGCTCCCTCGGAAGCTTCGGCAAATTTGGCGCGATATGATGGAGTTAAGTACGGTTTCCGGTCAAAAGACCCCGATAATCTTTTGGATATGTATGCCAAAACCCGCTCTCAAGGGTTCGGTGCGGAAGTTAAACGCCGGATTGCGATCGGCACTTACGTATTGTCGGCTGGATATTACGATGCCTATTATCTAAAAGCTCAAAAAGTTCGGACTTTGATTAAAGAAGACTTTGAAAAAGCTTTTTCTCAAGTTGATGTTTTAGTCTGTCCCACTGCTCCTACTACCGCATTTAAGGCAGGCGAAAAATTCAATGACCCCCTGAGTATGTATTTGTCAGATTTGATGACTATTCCGGTGAATCTTGCTGGTTTGCCAGCTTTGAGTTTGCCCTGCGGATTTGATGATAAAGGACTGCCCGTGGGTATACAACTGATTGGTAATGTTTTGCAAGAATCTCGGCTGTTTCAGGTGGCTCACGCTTACGAACAGTCTACGAATTGGCACTTACACCACCCGGAATTGCATTAATTTCTGAAAATCGGCGGAATACGGTGGCGGAAGTTAGTAATCGATCTTGGCTAATTGTCTGAATTAATAATTTGCCATTAGCTTTTGAGCGATCTCTAATTTCCCGCGTGCTCTATCTATGAACAATCTGCTAGTATTCCTTTTGTCTAAATCGCTAATAGCTTTTGGGATAGTTTTGGCCGTTGCTTATTCTGCTGCTTGTGTATTCCTCTTTGTAGCGCAAGGTAAGTTTATCTTTTTTCCTGCGCGGGCGATCGAAACTACGCCAGATGATTTTCAGTTGAAATATCAAGATGTCTGGCTGCCAATTCCAACTAAAACAGGCGCGGTGGACAGCGTGCACGGGTGGTGGATTCCTGCCTCGGAAAATCCCCCCAGCCCCCCCTTAGCAAGGGGGGGAGCAAGAAAGGGGGAGGCTGTTCCCTCTGTTAACACCGGAGACTCGGATACCCCCCCCAGCCCCCCCTTGCCAAGGGGGGGAGCTAGAGGAGTCGGAACGTCCCCGCAAAGTGAGAGACCGGCAGTCGCTCCGGTTCCCCCCCTTAACAAGGGGGGGTTAGGGGGGGTAATTTTGTATCTGCACGGCAATGCTTCAAATGTGGGAGCAAATGTCGAACACGCTCATCGATTTCATCGGTTAGGTTTGTCGGTATTTGTGATGGATTATCGTGGTTATGGAAAAAGCCAGGGCGATTTTCCGAGTGAATCTCAGGTTTATGAGGATGCTCAGCTTGCTTGGGATTATTTGGTGAAACAGCGGGGGATTAACCCGAATCAAATTTATATCTACGGTCATTCTTTGGGAGGGGCGATCGCGATCGATCTAGCCGTGGGTCACCCGGAGGCGGCAGGGGTAATCGTAGAAGGCTCTTTTACTTCCACGCGGGCGATGGTGAATTTCCAAAAAGGGCTGTTTTGGATGTTTCCGATCGATGTTTTGCTGACACAGCGGTTTGATTCTCTTTCAAAAGTCGATCGCCTGCAAATGCCTGTGCTGTTTATTCACGGGGCTGCTGACAATGTAGTTCCAGTGGAAATGACCAAAAAACTGTTTGATGCAGCACCTGAACCCAAACAGTTGTACATAGTTCCTGATGGAGGTCACACTAATGTGGCACAGATCGGGGGCGCAGAATATATGCAAATACTGAGCCAATTTATAGGTTCTTCAAAGTAGTAGATAAAAGCTATTGGCGGTAACAGGTTAAGTTTGATATCTGTACCGCCTACTCGCACTTCTAACAGTACATATTAAACAGAGTAGTGATGGGGATAATACTGCTTAGTAGAACCTTAATACATTCAGCCACCAGTCATTCAAAGCATAGCAGTAATTACAGTAATTGTTCGTGCTGATCGCTGGTTCTTTCTTAACTTCGCAGCCTCGCCGAGATGTTTTTTGGTCTGGCATCCGGGCACCGCAAAGATTGGCATCTGTGAGATTAGCTTTGTTCAATCTCGCATCCCTCAAGTCGGCATTTCTCAGGTCTGCACCGCTGAGATTTGCACCGCTTAAATCGGCTTCTTTGAGGTCTGCACCCCTGAGATTTGCACCGCTTAAATCGGCATTTCTCAGGTCGGTTCTACTTAGTTTAGCTGCGCTCAAATTACTGCATTTTAAATTAGCCAACTGGAGGGATGCGTCTCGCAGAAAACTCTCGCTGAGGTTGGCATTTTCTAAGTTGGCTCCCCTGATGTCGGCCCTGCTCATGTCGGCTTTGCTGAGGTCGGCGTCAGCCAAAAAGGCGTTTCTCATGTTGGCGTTGTTTAAATTAGCTTCCATTAAGTCAGCCGCAGTCAAGTCGGCATCAACTAAGTCGGCCCTGCTGAGAGTGGCGCGGCTCAAGGAAGCGCCAAACAAATCTGCACGGCTCAAGGAAGCGCCAAATAAGTCGCATCCGGGACATCCTCTGGTTTCTAGCAGCCGCTTGACTAGAGACAGATTTTGAGCTTGTAAGGGAAGTGCGGCGCAAAATGGGAGTAGCATTATCGCTGCAGTCAGAATTTTCAGTTTGATTTTGGTCATAGTCTTGGTAAGTCCTGTAACTGCCTTTCAACACCGATTTGTCTGCTGGACTTACGCGCGGGGGACCAAAAACCCGGTTTCCTCGTTAATTCCTGGCTGTCAAACCCAATATTCTAAGCAGAAACTGGGTTGTTTGCGTAAGTCCTAGTCTAGTGGATGGACGCGACTCAACGGTGTAAGGTTCGATCGCGCTCACGGAAGTTACTTACGCCTTGGGGATGAAAGCCCGCACATCAAGGCTCCCCTGCAGCGGCGATCGGCCCGAGGCGCTAAATGCCGGGGATTCTGGCGACGGCTGCAGCAAGTGGCAGACTCCGACAACGGATAAGTATTTGTAATCGATGCAGTTGGATTTTGCTGCCGAGGGCGATCGTTCTCCGTACAGGCGATCGGTAAATAAGCCAATTGGCTTAGACTCTTAAGACATATTGCTGATGCGCTGCCTTCTCTAAAAAAGATAGCATTTTTGTGTGATCCCCGAAATAATACCGAGCCAGCAAGTATAAAAAAAATACCACGTGTCTCGGCGGGTGGGAAAATAGGGTACAGCTAATACTTTCAGACGAGGAAAATAGATGTCGAACAGCATAGATCAACTTGCAGAAGGCGGGAGGGGGATCAAACTCATGTGGCAGATTGCAGACGATCTCAGTTACACCCGGACTCTCGACAATCGAAATTGTTTGTCGCTGAGCAAAAATTACGAAGTAAAAGGCTGCAATCGCTCCCAAAATATAAAAAAAGCTAGCGTTTTAGATGGGTTAATGAATTTATTAAACACCTGGGATTGGCAGACTGAAACAGAGCAGGAAGAAGAGCTGCATGAAACTTGTATTCAACATATTAGCCTGCAAGTCAACACAGATGTCAATGCTTTAACTCAAGTTTTGTTGTGGTTTGAGCAGTTGAAAGATTTATCGCTCCCCAATGAGGTTTGGTGTAAGTTTCAGTTGGCGTTGGCTGAAGGTTTCAGAAATGCAGTTCGCCACGCTCACAAAAATCTGCCAGTAGAAACTCCTGTTCAACTGGAAATTAGGGTGTTTAACGGACGGTTGGAACTCAAAGTTTGGGATTGCGGCCCGTGTTTTGATTTTGATGCTAAGCTAAAGGAAATTCTGGCAGCAGATAGAAATAACGGCTTGGATTTAGAGGTTTTGAACGATGCTTGCTTAATGCCTAGCAGACAGAAAACTTTGGAACCGTCTCTCTTTCTAATTGCTGGGTAAGCTGTTGTGCATTTAAATTGAATGTCAAAAAATAATCTAAGCTTTGTGGGGAGTAGGGTTGGGCCTAAGAACCCGCCCTCAATATGCAATTTAAATGCGTGACAGCTTAGCTTTGGGGTGATGGACAATTAACACACTGGCACGGTGAAAAATGTGTTATTCTAAAAACGGTGTTAGGGAAAAAGTTACGGGTTTTGTCTCCGCGTGGCTGAGGGGTTTTGAATACTGCCGACTTGCTGCGGCTTGGGTTAAGAGCTATGGTATTGGGTGATTCTATAGCGGTTCGATTGAAACGGGTGCATCTGTCTAATTAAATATTAAAAACTCAACATTAAAAGTTAAAAATTATTCACACTAATTTTTGACGTTTTAATTTATCATAGTATCTGGTCGCTCACCGATTACTAATGATTTCCAAAGAAACTTTATTTGTTCTGTCTCTATTTCCCTACTTGGGATTTCTCTGGTTTTTGACTCGATCGGGAAAAACACCTCGTTTAGCTCTGATGGGTTTTTACGGCACTCTCGTTTTTGTAGCGGTGACGATTCCCGCCGCAATTTACGCAAAAGTTACCTACAACGAGTCACTAGCAAATGTCGATTGGCTTCACGGTTCTGCGGAACTATTCTTAACACTTGCCAATATTTTATTAGTTTTAGGCTTTAGAGAAGCGGTGATTAAAGCCAAAGCATCCTCACAAGAATAAACTTGAGAGGGTAGTCGGGATTAATCCGAAACTTTGATTTGACTAGCGTCTGTTTAGGATCGCGAATTAAATAACTTACAATTTTAATTGTTATTGTGGGATGGGCGGGACGCCCATCCCACAAACTTGTGGAAGTTATTTAATTCTCATTCCTTAGTTGGGCGAGATAATTGACATACTTGTGAAGGCGATCGGTTTCAGTGTCGAGTAAACGACTAGCCCAAGAATGTACATTAAGTTGCGATCGCATTTCTCGAAATACCGCAGCATCCCCGCGATTGTGTAGAGAAAAAACCCAAGCATCAAATCCAGCAGACTTGAGACGGCTAACAGTTCCCTCGCCATCTTGCACCCACAATTGAGGGTTAATGCGAAGGGGTTGACAGGAATATTCACCGACAACAATTCCCCCCACCGACACGCTAGCACCTTCTCCCCGATTGGAAAGTTCTTGCAAAATAGCTTTGAGGGAATTGAGTTTTTTCCCGTCTTGTACTTGTTGCGGTGTCAGCTTGACAATCACCATTTCTAGAACTTCCACAGGTTTTGTCGATCGTACAACGTTGACTGGTTCCGCCGGCCAAGAGTTATTTATTTCCGGTTCCGCCTTCTGGATTTCCTCTGCAACCTGTACTGTTTCAACCGGCTTTGCAGTGTCTACAATTATCTGAATTTCCTCCCCATCTTTCTCAATTTTTCCACTAATCAGTAAGATCGCATTCTCTACAATGTAAGGTTTCACTTGTTCGTAAGCCTTGGGGAACACCACAGCTTTTATTTGAGCAGTCAAATCTTCTAATTGCAAAATTGCCATCGCATCGCCTTTTTTAGTCACTACCATTTTAATAGCGCTAAGCATGACAATAACTGATACTTTCCCCTTTTTATCTGCTAACTGTTCGAGAGTCACAACATCGGGGTCTTCGTTTACTTGCATGAGAAACTTTAGGGGATGTTCTGACACATAAAAGCCAAGCAGTTCTTTTTCTAAACGCAATTTCTCCTGTTTTTCAAAATCTGGTACCACTTTAGATTTGGGCGCGGACTCATAGGTATTGACTGACTTCCCGAAGCTATTCGCACCTAACAAGTCAAAAAGATTACCTTGGCCACTTTCCCGGTCTCTTTTGCGGTCTTGCGCCCATTTCATCACCCCTTCGAGATCGTTTACTAATTGCTTGCGGTTGCTGTCAATTTTATCAAAAGCACCGCATTGAATTAAAGCTTCTAGAGCGCGACGGTTGACAGAATGGAGATTTACGCGATCGCACAAATCAGCCAACGATTTAAACTTACCCCCTTCCTGCCGCGCCGCCAAAATATTTTCAATTGCCGATTCTCCCACATTTTTAACCGCCGAAATTCCAAACAAAATTTTATCTTTTGCAGAGCCAGTCATCTGTTTCGGCATCGGTGTAAAAGTAAGTTCCGAGCTATTAACATCTGGCGGCTCAACCTCAATACCCAGCTTGAGACAATTGGCAATATATTTCTGTACTTTATCCTGATCGCCCCTGTTAGCAGTCAGCAGTGCAGCCATGTATTCTAGAGGATAATTCGCCTTTAAATAGGCAGTTTGATAGGTAATATAGGCATAGGCCATTGAATGGGATTTATTAAAGCAGTTAGATGCCACCAAACTATTTTCTAGGATAAAGTTATGTTCTCGTTCAACGCCTATGTCATAGACTTCTTGAGTTCCTAGTGATTTTCTACTAATAATTTTTACCATGTTTCTAACTCCTGAGAATAGCCTCTATTTTAGTTTTCTTTCGTTGCAATCCCAAGCGGGGATATTGATACACAAAATCATAGAATGCTTGTATATTTTTTCGACTAAAGATTCTCCAATAATAAACTTTTTTTAATTGATGCTCTTGTACAGAACCCATCCCTAGGTGCATTGCTAGTTCGCGGGCAAATTCAAAGGAACCAACAATGCAGACTAAACCGCCACTTCTACCTTTGTTTGCATAAGCACAACCGTCACCGTCAAAATAGCCTAACACATAAGACCCTAAATATTTTAAGTTAGGGAAATAGGTAACTTCCGAAAAAGTTCTTCCTGTTATGATGCCGTAGCCCTGTAAAGAGCTGGCCAGCTTTTCAGAAGAAAAATTTATTCGGTAGTGAGGAGCATAATTTTGAGGCTGAATAACTCTAATTTCACCAGAGTATTGTAGCTCTATGCTGAGCATTTCTGTAAGTTCTTTGTCAATAGATTCAAAAGCTACATAATTAGTTTGAGTAACGCAGCCATCAGCAGCTATCAATCCTAATAAATAAGCTTTAGCTTGAGAGTCAATTACATCAAAATAGCTCTCATTTAAAGTATAGCGGTTGCGCCGCTTAGTATTAATGTCTGCTTCTTTTAAAACCCTTGAAACTGCTCTTTCACTCACACCAAGGTAGTTAGGAATGTCTCGACACTCCATGCCCTGATTAAAAGCAGAAATGATTTGTTCCTTGTGTTCCGATTTTAGCTGCCTATAGTCGAGATACATTTTATATATCTGAGCTAGAGTTGATTTGTTTTAAGTCTAATCCTTGTTCAAAGATTTCGTCAATGGGCAGCATTTGACCGCCAACAGTCATAAACTTGTGATCTTTTGTGGCGCGAATTATCGAGCCATCTTCCAGGCAATACTCAAAGACCTCCTGCTGCCCCCGGCGATGCCACTGTGCAATTGACTGTGTATAAATATAACCGTTGCTATCCACACTATAAACAGTACATTCAATTTTTTCCTCAACAATTTTGCCAATAGCCATCGGCCCATATTCCACTGTCAATATCTGCGTATCATAGCTCAAGCAATACTCTGCAAATTGTAGCATCTGCGCGAACAACTTTTCAGCAATTCTTTGACTGACTCCATTCTTAGTTGCGCCGTCGATAAACGTTTCTTTTTGCTTCTGCATTTCATCAGCTTTCTTCTTGCCCATTGCCCGCCGCAGCAAGTCAGCTTGCCCCAAAGAATAGCCTGCCAAATCTTGAGCCATCCGCATAATTTGCTCTTGAAAGCAAAGCGTTCCGTAAGTCTCTTTTAAAATCGGTTCTAATAGCGGATGATCGTACTCAACTGTTTTACCGTGCTTGCAGTCAATAAACTGAGGAATCAAACCTGCATCCAGCGGCCCAGGTCGGTAAAGTGCCAAAATAGAAGAAATATCATCCAGACAGGAAGGTTTGAGTTTTTTCACTACATCCAGCATTCCAGAGGATTCTAACTGAAAAATACCTTCTAAATCTCCTCTTTCTAAAAGTCTATAGGTTTTATCTACATCATCGGGTAACTTTTTGATTCGGCCAAAAGTCTCTTGAGCTCTGCGCTCTATATCAGAAGGTAGCATTTCTGGATCGACAATTAGATTTTGGGTTTGCTTAATATAATCAACAGTTTTCTGGAGCGTTGTTAAATTTTTCAATCCCAAAAAGTCCATTTTCAGCAGCCCCAAAAATTCCAAATCTTCCATGAAATATTGGGTAATCACAGCACCCTCATTATTCTTTTGCAGCGGTACAAGTTCATCCAACGGCTCTGAAGAAATTACCACACCGGCCGCGTGAACACCATAGGTTTTGTTAGTTCCTTCAATGCGAATTGCCATGTCAATCCACTGACGAACGGGGACTTCAGTACCAGTTTCTGCATTTATGCAAATTGTATTTTCATAGTTGTCTTTAAATTCCTGTGCAGGTGTGTCATTGGAAATCATCACTTTAAGTTTTTCCGGTTTTCCCCTGGACACGGGAATTAATTTTGCCATTTCGTCGGCTTTTTTGTAGGGAATACCTAACACCCGGGCAACATCTTTCAATACAGCTTTGGATGTCATTCTGTTGAAAGTAATAATTTGCGCTACGCGCTCGCTACCATATTTTTCTGTAACGTATTTAATCATGTCGTCCCGCCTTTCTATGCAGAAATCGCTATCAATATCTGGCATAGATTTGCGTTCGGGGTTGAGAAATCGCTCGAATAGTAGCCCGTGGTGTACGGGGTCGATATTGGTGATTTTGAGGACGTAAGCAACTAGAGAACCTGCTGCAGAACCGCGTCCTGGCCCTACTGGAATATCGTTGTCTCTCGCATATTTTATGTAGTCCCAAACTACTAAAAAGTATTCCGAAAAGCCCATCTGCTGAAGCATTTTCAGTTCGTATTCTAGTCTTTGTTTGTAGACTGGGGGGATTTCATTTCTGGTGCGGGCTTTGAGGCGTTCTAACAGTCCCAGCCAGGATATTTCTTCTACATAAGTATCGGCTGTATGTTCTGGAGGAATTGGAATTGTGGGAATTCGAGCTTCTCCTGTGAGCTCGTATCTCGATACTTTATTTGCGACCTCTAGGGTATTTTCGATCGCCTCTTTGATCGTTTCATCATCCAAATGGTCTCGAAACAGTTGCGCCATCTCCTCTGCGGACTTAAGATATTCAGTACCGCTGTAGCGCATCCGCTTGTCTTCTTCAATCAGTTTGTTGGTGTTAATGCACAGCAAAGCATCGTGTGCTTCTACGTCGTTGCAGGAAATATAGTGAGAATCATTAGTGGCAATTATTTTAATCTTGAGTTCGCGGGCAATTTTGACGATTTCAACATTAACAATCCGGTCTTCCGGGGAACCGTGGTCTTGAATTTCTATATAGTAATCTTCTCCAAATACTTCTTTATACCATGTGGCTACTTCACGGGCAGTATCTAGCTTGTTTTGCAGAATCATTTGGGGAACTTCGCCGCCCAAACAAGCACTGGTAACAATTAAACCTTCGGAGTATTGTTTTAGCAGTTCCTTGTTGATGCAGGGGCGGGCAAAAATACCTCTTTCAGGCATTCCCTTTAAGTGGGAAATTGTGGTTAGTTTGACGAGGTTTTTATAACCTTGAGTATTTTTAGCTAAAACAACTTGATGGTATTTTCTTCTACCTCGAACTTTTACTTCTATGTCGCCGTTGACGACATACATTTCATTGCCAATAATCGGCTTGATGTTTTTATTTCGGCAAACTTTGATTAGCTCGATCGCCCCGTACATCACCCCGTGGTCTGTAAGGGCGATCGCGGGCATCCCCAATTCCACCGCCCGTTCTGCGAGCTGTTGTAGCTGAGAAGCCCCATCTAGTAAGCTATAATCGCTGTGAATGTGCAAACCAACGAAGGACATAGGGATTTTAGATTTTAGATTTTAGATTTTAGATTCTACACTATCCGCGTGTCAAAGTGTAAAATAAAAAAACAAAGTTTTATGCTACTTTTGAAATAATTTTGGTAGGGGTACGAGGCAGCAGCGCATCAGTTCGCCTCCGTCGTATTTGTTAACAATTATCAATTGTTGAGTTACGATTTCAAAGTTATGCGTTAAAAATTTGATTACTAAAGTTAAGCATTTGGTGTTATTTTTACGTTCAAAAAAACGTAATTAAATGCTGCATAATTATCAATTAGCTATCGCAAAAATTCCATTAATTGCTCAAACTATTGGGGATAAGTTTAGCAGTTTGGCTCAAGTTGTAGCCGTCGTTTTAGCAGGTTATCGAACAACTATAGTTACGGATGAGTCGTCAGATTTTGATTTTTACGTGTATTTTGAAGAGGAAATTCCTGTTGACATGCGGGAGGCGATAGCGAGACAATTTTCAGATCGCATCGCAATCAACAATCAATTTTGGGAACCCCGGGACGAGTGGATAGATATTAACACTGGCTGCGGTATAGATATATGGACGGGATTAAAAACAGTTGTCATGATAGTTAGTGAACGACGGCTGTGGAAGAAAACCACCACGCTCAGATCGTTTTTACGCTTAGTAGTTTAAGCTGTAATGCTGAGACAATTGCTGGGGCTATCCTCCGTCATTGGGGCATTGAAAATAGCTTACATTGGACGCTTGATGTTACATTCTCTCTTATATGAAAGCCGGATTCGGAAACAGAACTCTCCCGCAAATTTTGCACTTCTACGTCGCTTGGCTATAAATTTACTAAAACAAGAAAAAACTTCCGGCACAAAGTCTAAAAATGAAGCGGTATCGAGCAGCAAGGGACAATAATTATTTAGTTAATTTTTTAAACTCTGCCAGTTAATGCTCGAAATCTAACACCTATCTAAGAAGGAAAATTATCCGGTTTTAAGAAGTTTAGAAAATCTTAAGGTTCTGATTTTATCTTCTCAAGTGGGGTGAAAATTAATGATTTTAAGAAGGTTTTTTTAGTTATTTAGTAATGCATAAATTCAGGGTTTTGTCAAATTAATTTAGATGCGTTTACCCTGGTTCTAGTTGCACCGCGTTGATAGGATTCGACATCGTAGAGTCGTTGCCCTGCTTCGTTTTTGATGCTTTTGATCTTCCCTTCGTCTGCATATTTTCTTAGGGTGTGTGGATGCAAGCCCAGAAATTCGACTGCTTTTCTAAGTGGGACGTATAGCCTTTCTCAGAAAGATGAGGTACGAATTTTGACCTGGAAAGCTTGACACTACAGGGTTTCGGTATACCTCATGTTACTGAGAAAGGCTATATGCCATATAGCAAATCGTAGCATACGTTAGCAAAAATAAGCAAACTATCTACTGTGCCCTAACCTCTTGACGATCGCCAAGAATGTTAAAAAATGTTTCGCCAACAGTATCGTATCTCGGCTATACCCCTAAGTGAATAGATCCCAAATAGGTTCTATAAGTATTAAATTTTTACAGTCTCTACATTTTCTTAATGTTCATTAAGAATCACAAAGAAGTAAATCCCCCTTGACAATCATCTATCTAAAGGAATATAGTCTGTATGTCCAAGTGCGATTCGTTCTCTCAACACACTACTCGGGACTTACGCCATGACGCTATATATAGCGCGTTAAGGAGCGGGCGATCGCCTAATTCAGGCTGTTGGCGATCGCGTTTGAGTTCCTCAGCGATATCTAACTCATTAGTACGCTACATATAGCGTAGCTGCGTAACTCCTGACTACTGATAAAGTAGATGGGGAGAGAGGCTAGGTTCTTTGAAACCGAGACAACTTCACAGTTATGAGGGTTAATTTCCCTCCCTCCAAACCACAGGAGTGAATATATAGCCCACACTTAAGAGGATGGTATCTCTTACTTGCGGTGCATGGGTTAAATGACGGTAACTCGAAGCAAATGCGAGAATCCCGGCTAGTGGAGTCAGACAAGGTTAACGTACAGTAAACCTAGTAACAGAACTATCGTCAACAGACGTGACTCGAAAGTAGCTGTAAAAGACATCTAAATCGATGTCTCCCTTAGAGGGAAGATGAGTAAATAGTAACTCATAACAAGCCTACAACGCCGGACAACTGTACGGGGGGATGAGTCTAATGCGTACAGTAAACCAAAGTATGAAGGGGTAGATGCTCCCGTGAAAGGCAACCGCAAAACGTCCCAGTAGTCATCAAGGCGGTTAGAACTAAAAGAGTAAAACACGCCTGTGAAAACCTTAATCAAGGAGATTTTAAAAGTGACTGACCCAGCTTGTTTTGAGCGAAATCCTGATGTTGAAGTGTTGGGAATTGTACAAGCACCAATTCATCAAGTTTGGAAGATATTTAGACCGTTTGGAAAAGAAAACCTACAATGGTGGAAAATCTACGAAACGATGGATATTCTTCCCCCAGGAAATGATAAAGTCGGTTGTATCAGGCGATTCAAACTTAGTGTTCAACATACTACGTTTGATGAATTGCTTGTAGCGAGGGATGATGATAAATTCTCCGAACGATATGACTTTGTGCAAGTGGAACCCCAAATCCCTGGTTTAAAGGCAGTATCTACTTTTGTGGAATTTACTCCTTTAGTCGATCCCATGACTGGGAAAGAAACTTTAACAAAAGTCAGATGGTTTTCATACACTGAAGCATCCCCACCGCAAGTAAAACAGGCACTTATGAACGTACAACATAATGCTTATACTGATGCGATAAAGTATTTGAATAGTGCATTTAATTTGATTGGAGAATCTCAAACAATGAATTTACCTAACTATGCTGAGCAATTGAGCCATAATCCTACAAGCGTTGCTGATTTCATAGCGACTCTTGAGAAAATACTAAAACAGGTACTTACTGACGTTGTGGTCGAGCAGCCAGAAAAATGGGAATATCAGACATATGAAAAAAATGCGGAGTTGCCTGATGTCGATTTGACTAGACTTCCTCGGGCTGTTAAGGGACTTCCACAATCTGAGGCTCTAGACCCAACAAGAGCTGGTATGTTTTTTAAGCGACTAAATGAGGTTCTTTATACTGAGCTTGGCATACAAGAACGTCTTGCCAAGTCAGGTGATATTTACCAAGCTGTACAAGGTGGATACATTGGTGAAACCCCATACATCAATGAAAATTGGCGTAAAGATAGAGAGTTTGCCCGTCACTTCTTGAACGGTCTTAATCCTATGACAATCAAGGTTGTAGGAAGTATTGAGGAAGTTCCAGAAAATATGCGCGACCTTAGTTATAAAGGAAAGTCTCTACGTGATTTGCTCCTTGAAAAACGCCTATTAATAGTCGATCTTCCAGAACTGAAGAACGTTAAGCCGCACCAAGGTATGTATACATATCCTGCTACGGGGCTTATCGTGCAAGACTCTGAGGAAGGAGAGACTTTTGTGGACATGATAGGTATCCGACTAAATGATGATCTTCCGGTTTACACTCCGCAGTCCCCAACAAACCGCTGGATGCTCGCGAAACTGCACATGAAGAGTGCAGACAATCAGGTGATGCAATTTATTTGGCATCTCGGATTCGGCCATATTGGTGTCGAACCTTTTGCCGTTGCTTTTCACAATTCTTTTCCACCTAGCGTAGATCACCCAATCAGGGACTTGCTTGCACCTCATTTCAAGGACACAATTGGTATCAACTATGTGGCACGGCACACCCTCGTTTCAAATGTGATGCCGTTTACAGACAGCACGTTTTCCACTGGAACGGCTCAAGGTTTGGAGATTATGCTCAACGCATGGCTCAAATGGGATTTTGAGAAATCAAGTTTTCCTCAGCAACTTTCGGAACGTGGATTTGACCGCGAGCAATCAGAGGGCATTCAAGATTATTACTACCGTGAAGATGGCTTCAAGTTATGGGATATTTTTGGCGAGTACACAACCGACTTTGTTAATGCAGCATATCCTAATGACGATGATGTAGCCACTGACGCGATGATCAAGGGATGGGTTACAGAGATGAGAGACCCAAATAAGGCTGACATCCCCTCATTCCCTGAAAATATTTCCAGTAAAAAGCAATTAGCTTGGGTACTACAAAATATAATCTGGAAAACGAGTGCCGGACACGCCATATTAAACTTTGCTCAGTTTGACTATGGTGCTTATCTTCCTAATTACCCTATCGCAATGTTGGCACCAATGCCAGAGGGGGAAGATGAGATTTCTGATGAGTATGTGAAAGCTGCCTTGCCTCACACTATAAAGCGGATTTTATTCCAGCTTACCTCTGCTTATTTGCTCACGGATGCTTCACGTTTTCGCCTTGCAGGCCCTTTAGCGATCGCCCCTTTGGAGAAGAGATTTCCAGAAGTACAGCATCGTGCAAATCTTCGCTTCACAGCACTTTCAACGGATATAAAACTACGTAACATGAAGCTACAGGATGCAGGTAAACTTCCCTACCCCTATTTAGACCCTGAAAATCTACCCCCCAGTATTGACATTTAGTCCTTTTTTATTTTAGGAGATAGGTACAATGCCGTTTTCTTTTTCACAAGTAGAGGTTGATTATTTAGCTTCTGGCAAACGCCTCTCGCGTACCAGTAATAACTTAACCTCGTTATCGCCTGATGAATTTTGGTCAGCATTTGACGACTATTTAGCACTTCAAAAAGCTTTAAGTGATCACCCAGATATTAGGTTAGAAACAGGAGAAAATCAGCCCACTAATGGCATAGGATCAACAATACGATTTGAGTACAAAGGCTCTCTTACCCGCGAAACATTAGTTGTTTACGACTCGCAGAAAAGAATTTGGAAAATTAATATCCCTGAAGCCAATTCTTTTTTTAGCTTCTATGAGCTTACCATCAGAGTTTATCCGATGAGTGATGGTAGCCAAGGCTCAGAAGTAACGCTTACACTTGACTTTGCTTTACAGGGACAAGAGGAAAAGGAGCGAACAAAGTTTCTGCAAATAATAGCCACGGCTCCTGAACGACGAGTTGAGGAATTTAACAACTTTATTCTTGAACGAGACGGTCTGCGTTGCTCCTTCGAGGTTGATGTATATTGTCCCGCCGAGCAATTATGGGCAATAATCGGCAATTGGGAAGATATATCTTGGGTACAACATGCTATAGATGTCAGAATGATTCCTGTATCGGGAAGACGAGTATTTTTTCCTCAGAATAAGATTCTTGAAGAAAACTTAATCTATGCCTCTGATGCGGAAAAACTCCTAGTGTATGAAGTAACAAAAAGCGTAATGCCTGTCAGTCTCTATCGAGGGACAATCACGCTTTCAGAGAGAAATTCTCAATTGACCAAGGTACAGTATAATAATGTCTTTATTCCTCAAAAAGGACAAAAGCCTCAACAAGTAAAGGCAGAGATAGAAAAGAGCTTCCAAGAGCGTTTCTCTTGGTTTCAGAATGAATTTGATACCAGATCGCTTTCTTAAGGCCAACTGCAAACAAAATACCGGAATTGGCGAGGGCGCTATATAAACGGCCACTCAGCACGTAATCCCAAAGCCGATAGAACGATTCGCTCATAAATTGGGAACGTTGTGCAGACTGATTGAGAATTTGAGGAACTTAGTCTTGCACAGCCCGAAATAAGAGCGAACTTTTCAATAAAAACTTTGGGATAACATTTCCATCTTGAGTTCACCTAAAACGACACCCACACCCTAAAAATTATAAATGCCATGCCAATTGAAAAAGTACCTAATACTTCCTTGAATTACTACCTGATTGCCTTTGATAAGGATGGCAATGAACGCGATGAAGCTGATGGAAAGAAACTGAGCGAACAAATCTTCTCAGCACTAGCCAATGAGCCAATCACAGATGTATTCCTTATGAGCCACGGGTGGATGGGTGACATCCCCGCAGCGCGACAGCAGTACAACGACTGGATTGGCGCTATGGCTAAACAAACAGCCGATATTGAAAAAATAACACAGGTGCGATCGGGATTTCGTCCCTTAATGATCGGACTGCACTGGCCGAGCAAACCTTGGGGCGATGAAGATTTGACAAGTTCGGTGTCCTTTGACGTGAACGACGAAGATCCAGTTGAGGGGTTAGTAGATGAATATGCCTCGCGCATTGCTAACACTGAAGCAGCACGGCAAGCCCTGCAAACAATTCTCCGGGCGGCGAGCGAAGACAACACACTTGATAGCTTGCCACCAGAGGTACTCAACGCCTACCAAGTGTTGAACCAAGAGGCTGACTTGGGTAGCGAAGGTGAAGGTGCGGCACCGGGTTCGGATTGGGAAGGTTTCGATCCAGAAGCCATCTATGAAGCCAGTATAGATGAACCAGTAAGTTTCAGCACCGACAGCAGCTCAGTCTGGGATAAGGTTTTGGACCCCCTGCGGGTACTGTCTTATTGGAAAATGAAAGACCGCGCTCGCAAAATCGGTGAAAGCACTGGTTTCAACTTGTTAAAAACACTGCAAGAGAACGCTGCAGAAACGGTGCGATTCCACCTGATGGGTCACAGCTTTGGATGCGTTGTTGTCTCTTCCATGCTCAACGGTCCGCAAGGGAAGGGTAGCTTAGTCCGCCCAGTGAATTCTCTGGCGTTGGTACAAGGCGCTCTATCGCTCTGGTCTTATTGTTCAAAGATTTCATACGAACGCGATCGCCCCGGTTACTTTAATACAATCATCGCTCAAGGTAAAGTCGCAGGTCCGATCGTTACAACTCACTCGCAGTTCGACTATGCAGTCGGCCGGATGTACCCCCTAGCGGGAAAGACTGCCTTTAGTGCTGTGGACTTTGCCCCCGGTCAGTTGCCTAAATATGGCGGAATTGGCAGCTTTGGTCTAGGCGGAGATGACCTCGCAGCGGAAAACATAAATATGCTCCCCTGCGATGCCTCGTATGACTTTAAACCCGGAAAAATTTACAACCTGGAAAGCAGCAAGTTTATTTGTGCGAACCTGGGAGGGCCAACAATGGGTGCCCATTCCGACATTGCTAAGCCGGAAGTAGCTCATGCCGTGTGGTCAGCAGCTTATCCCAGTTAACCGCCAGAGTTAGACTCAATTTTTTTGCCTGCGAGAACGGATAGAGACTCAGAAAGCCCTTGTTAAAAAAGCTTGTGGGGTTTCTATCTGATTCACTCAAAACTCAAATTGTGATTATTCGCCCAACCCACCAGGAACCAAAAATATGAACGAAGAAGACTTGCTATTTTTCAATGGAATTAATGGCTCGACGGGCGATTATTTGCTCCCCCCTATGACTGCGGAGCGAGTATCTAGGATTGCCCAAGGCGAAGAGTTTGATCCAGAAGATCTCTACGACCTCGAGCAAAAAAAGAAATTGGTTGAAGGGCTAGACGCCGATTTTGCTCCTGTGGAGGGAGTAGACCCTAAGAAGTTAGAAGAGACGGGTTGGGGAGTAATTTTTGCTTACAATGCCGATCCGGCCATCCGGGAGGCACTCAGCGAACTATTAGAGCATCGCCAAAGGCAAGCAAGCCAGAAAAAAGAAAAATACTACCAGGAATACACCGGCGTCAGGGGTTATCGTCCGGGCGAGTCAAAAAATCAGTTTCTCTCGCGTCAGGGACTAGGGCCAGGTCCAGCCGATCCAGACAAAATGCCCTACTACCTGCTGATTGTTGGTGATCCAGTAACAATTCCCTATCGCTTTCAGTCCCAGCTCAGCGTTCAGTACGCAGTGGGTCGCATTTACTTTGATACGCCACAGGAGTATGCTCAGTACGCTCGCAGTGTAGTAGAAGCTGAAACTAGCAATTTATCCCTATCCCCTAGCGCTGCCTTTTTCGGTGTGTGCAACCCAGGAGACGCTGCGACTAATCTCAGCACTCAAGACCTCATCATGCCACTTTCGGAATGGGTTGTTGAGGAACATCCCAACTGGGATGTGAAAACGATTCTTAAAGAAGAAGCAACCAAGGCCCGACTAGGGCAACTGCTAGGAGGTAGCGAAACGCCTAGTTTGCTGTTCACTGCCAGCCACGGTATGGGCTTTAAAAATGGCGATCCGTTACAACTGCGCCACCAAGGCGCACTGCTGTGCCAAGACTGGCCAGGTCCCAAGGAGTGGAGACAGCCGATCCCGGAAGATTTTTACTTTTCTGCGGACGATATTAGCGAGGACGCTCGCTTGCTGGGGTTAATTGCTTTTCACTTTGCTTGCTATGGCGCAGGTTGCCCCCAAAAAGATGAATTCGACGGTCACAAAAAATCCCTTTCTGAACGACCAGACATTGCACCGTACCCCTTTCTTGCTCGCTTGCCACAGAAACTCCTGAGTCATCCCAAGGGAGGTGCTCTCGCTGTAATTGGTCACGTCGATCGCGCGTGGGGCTGTTCTTTCTCCTGGTCAGATATTCGCGGTTCTAGTGCAGATCGCAGGCAGATCGCAGTTTTTCAGAGTAGCGTGAAGCGTCTGCTGGAAGGTCATCCAGTCGGGTCTGCGGTAGAGTATTTTGACGAGCGCTATGCTGAAATCTCCTCCGACCTCAGCATTGAGCTAGAAGATATCAAGTTTGGTGCGACCGCCAACAATCAGAGTTTGGCTGGGATGTGGACGGCTAACAATGATGCCCGCAACTATGCGATTATTGGCGATCCAGCAGTCCGGCTGGTTGTCAGTGACAGTAAAGATGCCAGCACCGATCGCCGCACTATTGAAACTGTGCATTTGCCTTCTAATCTGGAACAGGGGTTGGCTCAGGAAACTCAAGAGCAAGTTGCTGGTGAAGCTGCCCTCAAGCAGACTCAGACACAGCTTATAGCATCACTAGAGCAATTTGTCAATACTGCTCAAAAGGCTTCAGTTGACAGCCCCGAAAGCCTGCAAACCGCAACGTCAATAGCTACCAATCTGTTGAATGTGTTGAAGGCATTGAGTTAACTGGGCGATCGCAAATATCGCAACTATGTAAACGGCTGTGTGGGAAAACTCCCGCACAGCTTTTAAATTTTCAGGCAGCAGCTAATATTCTCAGTTAGGTTTAGGTAAATTACTAGCAGTGCCAATACCATCACAAACGTGACGTTCTTCAGGCATAACTTCGGAATCAGGATTATTGAGATAGTCACGTACCCAAGTGCAACCCCGCACCATCAGC
This sequence comes from Microcoleus sp. B6-A1, assembly GCF_036705085.1. Taxonomy (NCBI): domain Bacteria; kingdom Bacillati; phylum Cyanobacteriota; class Cyanophyceae; order Oscillatoriales; family Microcoleaceae; genus Microcoleus; species Microcoleus sp. B6-A1. Next base: position 4,310 of record NZ_JAUBTU010000078.1, on the reverse strand, counting down.
TCATCTAATCCTTCAACCCGCCATAACTTAACCGTTCCATCTTCGCCACTCGTAGCTAGAAGCTTGCCATTGAGACTAAAACCGACGCTCTTGACCTCACCTTTATGACCTTTGAATACAGCTACCTCTTGACCGGCTACATCCCACAGACGAGCAGTTGAGTCAGCTCCGGCAGTTGCTAGCAGCTTACCATCCTCACTCCAACGGAGTTTCAGAACCGGGCCTATATGACCTTTTAATTCATTTAATTTATGACCGGACAAATCCCACAAGCGGACAGTGCGATCGTTACTACCGGTAGCCAATTTTTGACCGTCATTGCTCCAAATGACGCTGTTGATCCAGTCTCGATGCGCGGGGAATTCTCTTACCTTCTGACCAGATAAATTCCACAAACGTACAATGCCATCCATTCCGGCGGTAGCTAAAAGTTTGCCATTCGGGCTAAAACTGACACTCAGGACGGCACCTTCATGACCTTTTAATTCTCTCAGTTGCTTACCATACAAATCCCACAAGCGAGCAGTGCCATCCTTTCCTGATGTAGCTAAAAAATTACCATCCGGGCTAAAGTTCAGACCCAAAACTCCACCTTTATGACCCTTTAATTCTCTCCGTTGCTTACCAAATAAACTCCACAAGCGAGCGGTTCCATCCTCTCCTGATGTAGCTAAATGTTTGCCATTTGGGCTAAAACTTACCTTCCAAATTATACCTTTATGACCTTTAAATTCTCCCAGATTCTCGCCTGATAAATAATCCCACAGGCGGACATTACCATCAGCTCCAGCAGTCGCTAGTATCTCACCATCAGAGCTAAAACTGACACTCCACACTTCTCCTTTGTGCGCTTTAAAATCAGTTAGCGGCGGGCGATATTGCTGCAAATTCCACAAGCGTACAGTGCTGTCGTATCCCGCAGTTGCCAAAAGCTTGCCATTTGGGCTGAAAATAACACTCCTAACTGAGTCTGAATGCCCTTTAAATTCCTTCAAGAGTTTTCCATTCAAATCCCAGAAACGAACAAACCCGTCCTTTGAACCAGTGGCAAGGTTCTGACCATCTGGACTAAAACTGACGCTAAACACCCAGTCTTTATGTCCTGACAATTCTCTCAACTCTTTTCCTTTCAAATCCCACAGCTTGACAGTGCTGTCCATAGAGGCAGTGGCAAGTTTTTGACCATTGGGACTAAAACTAACACTAAACACCGTATCTTTATGCCCTTTAAATTCGCTTAAAAGTTTGCCGTTCAAATCCCACAACTTGGCGGTGCCGTCCTCAGAACCTGTAGCGAGAGTCTTACCATCTGGGCTAAAACTGATGCCCCACACTTTTTTATTCCTACTGGTATTATGGGCAGGAAATTCTTTTAATAATTTGCCCTCCCAACTCCATAAGCGAACCATGCCATCCCCAGAACCAGTGGCGATAGTCTTACCATTAGGGCTGAAAGTGATATTAAATACCCCCTCCTTCTGCTTAGGAAATTCCCTCATTAGGTTTCCCTTCAAATCCCACAATTTTGTAGTCCCATCCTCACCACCAGTCGCCAGTAGCCGACCATCCGGGCTAAAGTAGATATTTCTAACACGTTCTTTACTCACTCCAAATTTAATTAGTTCTTTGCCATGTAAATCTGACAAACGAACTGTGCCATCAACTCCAGTACTCGCCAGTAGCTGGCCATCAGGGCTAAAACTGACATCCGTAACGGGGCGTTTATGCCCTTGTAGGCGATTGATTTCTGTGACTTCAGAAGTTACTTTGTGCAGCCTGCCCATGACTTCGTTCATTAAAATTGTGTTTGATATCCACAGGTGCTTAACTTCTTTGGCTGCTTGTAAACTTCCTATCAATGCCTCTAATTGATCGACTTCCAACTTAGCTTCTGAGGAAGTACTTAACGCCTGAATTCGCTCAACTTCTGCTTGCCGCCACTGATATCCAGCAAAGATAGCAAATCCAGCAAAGACAAAAGCTGAGCTGACAGCGGCGAAAAGCAGGCGATGTCTGCGTTGTTTTTCTTGCCTGCGGATGCGATCGCGCAACTCCAAACAAGCCAAGACATATTCAGCTTCTTCTTGGTTGAGATGCACAAATTTCGGCTGTTTCAACAGCACTTGTGCATCTTCTAATCTTCCCCCCTGATGGATTAAATAGCTCTTTTGGTCTGGTTGTTCCTTATGCTGGTGCCAATCTTCTGCCGCCTGATTTATGTTTTCTCGCAGTTGCAAGTCGTTGCGGTTCTGATTCAACCACTCCTGCAACGTTGGCCAATAGCGGATTAAAGCTTCATGGGCGACTTCTACTTCTTCCTTCCCGGTAGTTTCGTTCCGACTGGTGACTACTAGCCGTACCCCTTCACCAGCTAGCTGCTGTACCAACTTCTTAGTCTCTGCCAGATTGCTCGCACTGGACACGAGATCCTCTAACTCCACTCGCTGGCGAGTGTCCCGTCGCTTCTCTCCCTGTATGGCATTCTTATCCAGGCGAGTTAAGCGCAAGAAAATATTCTGGATTTGCTCTTGTTTGTTAGCTGGTAGGCTATTGTAAAAATCATCGGCAGTTTTAGCGATCGCCTGCTGGACTCCACCGATGGCTTGGTACTCCTCATCGCACAGCCAGCGTCCCCGCCGTCGCTTCCACAGTTCCTGCAACGCATATTGCAGCAGTGGCATTGCCCCAGGTTCCCCCTGCACATCATTGAGAATGGCGTGACTCAAGCCAGCTTCAAAGCGCAGTCCCCCCCTGTCTGCCTGCATCTTCATCGCTGTAATTAGTTCGGCAGGTTCCATCGGTCCAACCAATTTTTGTCGGGTTTCAATCCGCTTTCTCAGTGGGGGGTAGAAGGTACACTCTCCTAAAAAGTCCGCCCGCATCGTTATGACAACTTTTCGGCGTTCGGCAAGGTGAAACAACTTGTCGATAAATTCTTGCCGATTGGCTTTATTCTCGCAGAGGGTGAACAGTTCCTCAAATTGGTCTACCACCAATATTGAATGCTGTTCCGATACCTTTAACAGTATTTCTAATTGTTTGAGCGGCTCGTTGCTGGGTGTGATGCGAACCGACTGTAGGCTTGGTTCCTGCTGTTTAAGCTTAGGAATCAGTCCAGCTAGTACCACCGATGACTTACCGCTGCCCGAAGTACCGATAACAGCTAAGAAATTATCCTTCGCCAATTCATGTTGTAAATCTCTAATCAGCTCATCGCGCCCAAAGAAGAACTTGTGGTATTGTTCTTCTGCAAAGGAAGATAGACCGGGAAAAGGACACTCCGCCTTGTATTCTGGTGGTTCTTTTCCCAAAGCGGAGAGAGCATCAAAGCTAATTTCCAGGACTTGCTCGCACAGGTTATCGATCTCTACTATTGCCTGCTGGCGCTGTTCGCGGGCTGTGCGTGACTCGGCTCCCCGCGTATCTTTCAGCGTCTTTACCTGGGTTTCAAATCTCTGCTTGAGTACGTCCGCATTAGGGGCGCGTTCTACGAGGAGTTTGCTCAGCTTTTCCATACCATACTCGATTTCCTCGTCTGTTAGCTCGCGATCGTCAAGGCGATCGCTAAATAAGGGACGCCCACCCAAGCGACTAAACAAAGCCGGGACAGCAATATCGTGACGCTTGGACAATCCGGCTGTTGCCTCTTGTAGCGCCGTATCTACCTCTCCTGACTCTCTGAGTCGTCGATAAAAGTTCTGTCCTAAAGCCAAGCCTGTTTCTACGCTCACCTTGCGTGTCATCGCTACTACCGCAGGCATCCCCAAGTTTCTGACTAATCTTTGCCCTAATCCACCTAATCCTACTTCGGCTCTGGGGTCGGCACTTTCGCAAGTGCACAGGAAGGTAAAGTGAGGTAAGCTCCTCTGATAATTACCGATGTTCTTGAGCTCTGAAAGTAATTCTTCTCCCGTAACTGGCTGAACTTGGTTATCTGCTTTTGCCCAGTACAGAACTGTTTCTCCATTATCCAGCAGCTTGCCGTGGGCGACAAAGTGTAGCAATGTGTATGGCTTCTTGGCGTTAGTCAGTTGCTTAGATAGTTCTTGTAGGGTTGGGGGCCCTATAGCACCTGCAACATCATTTGCCAAAATTTCGTAAGGAATTTCACCAAGCGCTTCCTTGACTCCTGATAAGACAGCTTCAACGTCAAAAGGTGCTAATTGAAACTTGCCGATATTAGAGGGACTCGCTACGAGTACCAGTGCCCGCAAGTCACGCCGTCCAATGGGGGGAAAGCGGCGATCGATAATAGTAGGAATGTACAGAGAAAAGGGTACGCGCTGGTTGCGGGCTAAAAGATGCCAACT
>NZ_JAUBTU010000182.1:0-2225 GCF_036705085.1 Microcoleus sp. B6-A1 | reverse complement strand
ATGCTCAGAAAAAGCAGAATAGTAGCTTTGAGCTATTGTTGAGCAAAATAGGCGAAAATAGTAATGATGTCTTAATTTGTGGCGAATGAATCATGACTCCCGAACAACAACAGGCGATTCAAACATATGTAGAGGCTATTTCGGCAATCCTGTATGCTGATTGTGACCCGAAATCGTTGAAAACATTAGAAGATATCGAGATCACGGTTAAAGATAAGGTGTTAACTCATGTGACACCGCAGATCGGAATTTTTTTATCTACTCAGCGAGCGGGACAAAAGCAGGAAGGGTAAAGAGATTAAAAAGTACATTAGGTGATTTAAGCATCACCCAAAAGCAAGCAGATAAACTAGGGTGTGGGAGTGGGAGTAGATTGAGTCCACATTTAGAAAACTGTTGTTTAAGACTGAGTGCTAATGTTGCATATCAAAATGCAGCCAAAGATATTGAATATATAACAGGGATTACGGTTCCAGCGAAGACACAACAAAGATTAGTACACTATCAAAAATTTGAGCAGCCTGTAGCAACAGCAGATATTACCGAGTTAAGTGCAGACGGTGGAAAAGCACGATTGATAACACCACTCGGAGAAAAATCCGAGTGGAAAGACTATAAAGCAATTGTCTCGGAAGCAGGCATAGTAGCCAGTTTCGACCAAAATGAGATGATCGTTAATTGGGCAAATCAACAGCCACTAGCAAAACCAGTAAATTGTTTAGGTGATGGACATGATGGTGTATGGAATATATTCAAGGAAATTAGTTGTAAACAGGACAGAAGGGAAATTCTGGACTGGTATCATTTGAATGAAAATCTTCAGAAAGTAGGGGGTTCAATGAAGCGATTGAAGCAAGCAGAAACATATTTATGGAAAGGAAATGTAAAAAGTGCAAAAGCACTATTTACAGAGTTAAAGAGAAAAACAGCAGTTAATTTTTGCAAATATTTAGAAAAGCACCAAGAAAGAATTATTAATTACGAAGTTTTCCTTCATAGATGAAATATGTTCAATTGGCTCTGGCGCAGTAGAATCAGGAATTAAGCAAATAGCTAGACGAATTAAAATATCTGGAGCAAGTTGGAAATCAGAACATATTGGGCAGGTATTGGCTCATCGATGTGCTTACTTAAATGGCTTAATTGGTAAGCGAAGAAATGTTTAAGTATAAATACTTATCGCAAAAGTGACACGCTCCCAGATGCGTTTACCCTGGTGTCTTTACTGATTCCCAGGTTTAAATATCCTCGGTTATGTTGCCGATCGTAAATTCCATGAGGTACTACTTTTCCGTCAGCCAAACTCCAAAAATCATGGTCAAATGTCGTAATAGCTTCCGTAGTATATAGACTTCCTGCTCGATATAGATTTCCAATAAATTCCTTCTTTTTCGTGTCCATACTAACAATTGGATTTCCCTGTAACTCATACTCGGCCGTAATTCGGACCAGATTTTCAAATTGTTCATTACGATTCTTTGTTACTCCAGTTGTTTGTTTTTTTTGAGCTTGACGTTTCACATATCCATGTTTTTTTAACAATTTTTTAACAACTGTTGTACTGACTATTGTTTCCCATTGGTGACAAGTTAAGACTGTAAGTCTTTTGTCAAGAGGCTTCTAGAGAATTGTTGAAAAAAAACTGGTCAGACCCTCGCTGAAGATCCGGAAAAGGAGCCACAATTAACTTTATGTTGGGTTTTCGTTTCTGTTTGACAATACCTAAATCTCGATTTTTTGGGTCGGCAAAATACTTAACTGGATCTGTTGCCTTACCTTTTTGATGAGCCATAGTAAAATGATAAAGACCACGATAAATCATTTCTAAGGAAATCTCATCAAAGGGCAGAGAAAGTTCATCCGCTACGGCATCACCTAAATCTACTAACACAGCATAAAACAACCACGTTGACCAAATTTGCAATTTAATTCCATTGATTGAACCAGTCCATAAATAACTTAAACCCCAGAGTCTTTTTACTGTATTAAAAGCCTCTTCTATTCGCCAACGACGCCGATATAAATCGGCAACTACATAAGGTGGTAAAACATGAGGGTCTAGGACGCTAGTTAAATAAGAATGCCAGGTTTGTCCTGACCTAACTTCAATTAAAGGTAACGTGATCTACGGAGTCTTTTTTGTGCCATAACCTAGGGCGTCGGTTCAGTATTAGGAGTTGACAAAAAAAGGACTTTATGAAATTAGCCAGTCCATGAGTTAGACT
>NZ_JAUBTU010000077.1:0-35976 GCF_036705085.1 Microcoleus sp. B6-A1 | reverse complement strand
GCTTTGTCTCGGATGATTCACTTTTACCCCCTCAATCCGCGTATGTGCCAGTTGGGGGTGCGGAATGTGGGTTGTAAGCGCGAAGGCATTTTTGCCACGGGGAACGCTAATCCTGCGATTCTCGACAACATATTTATGGAAAACTCAGCGGCTGGCGTAATTACGGCGGGAACTGCTAAGGGAGAAATACGGCGCAATATTTTTCAAAAGACGGGTTTCGGCATTTCTCTGCAAGCTCAGTCTGCTCCTTTGATTGCTGATAACCAAATTTTGGAAAATCGCTCCGGTATAGTTTTATCAGGGGAATCTCAGCCGATTTTACGCAAAAATCGCATCGAAAAAAATACGCAAGACGGTTTGACTGTGGTGGGGAAGTCGCTGCCAGATATTGGTACTGCTCAAGATTTGGGCGGCAATATTTTTCAGAATAACGGTGAATTAGACTTGCAAAACGCGACTGGGGTTAAGGTTTCTGCGGTGGGAAATCAGCTCAATTCTTCGCGGATGAAAGGTTTATTTGATTTGGGCAATGTGACGGCAACTCCGACTCCTGGCGGGCTACAGTTCAGCGACACCAACACGCATTGGGCTAAGGATTTTATCGATCGCTTGGCAAAGATGAATATGGTTAGCGGGTTTCCCAACGGCACTTTTCAACCTTACGAGAGTCTAACTAGAGCTCAGTATGCGGCTATGTTGGCGAAGGCGTTTGAATTGGTGCCGCGCCGTGAGGCGACGGTTTTTAAGGATGTGGCGGCGGATTTTTGGGCCAAGGGAGCGATCGACCAAGCTAATCGAGCTGGCTTTTTGGCTGGATATCCAGACAGCACGTTTCGCCCGGAGCAGAATTTGACTAGAGTTCAGGCGATCGTATCTTTGGTAAACGGCTTGCAGTTGGTGGGCGGCAACCCCAATTCTTTGAGCGTTTATGTCGATCGAGCTCAGATTCCCAGTTTTGCCACCGACGAGATAGCAACCGCCACAGAGCGCAAAATGGTGGTCAACTATCCCGCGCGCGAAAAGCTTTCCCCCGCCCACGACATCACCCGCGGCGAGATATCCGCCCTTATCTACCAAACTCTGGTAGCCACAAAGCGGGCCGAGCCAATTAACTCTCCCTACATCGTCTAAGGGAATTGGGAGACAAGGGAGAGGAGAACTTGGGGTACAAAGAACTTATATCTTGCACCATTCTCGCTGAACAGGCTTTCCGGCCTGTTCCACAAAGAGTAGATTAACCTGAGTTCGGGTTAAGCAGAAGGGAGAAAAAAGGCATCGATATTGAGAGAAGGCTTTTTAGGATGAAGGCAATAGGCAATCAATCCACAGACCAAGTTGACTAAGAAATTGACCGGACTGCGACGGGTGAGAATGCTCAATCTGAGAGAAGTTTTTTAGTTGGTCGATAATCGTCTCAATGATGGAGCGTTTGCGCGTTAGTAGCTTATCCATCAGTGGCATCAGCTTATTTTTCATATTGCACTTTGGCTGTGTAATCAGTTGAATCCCAATCTGGGTTCAAAAACTTGGCAGAAATCATCGACAGCGCAAAATAGTTCTTCTAAGCTAATCATGGGACGAGCCTGTAAAGCTTTGGTGTGATGACTTTTAGCTTACTTGCTTGTCCCTTTCTTATCCCGAACTCACGTTACATATAAATCGCACGGCTCAGACGAACCCCGAAATCGGCATCCGGATTTGTCGTGGCGTCACCAAGCCGCTCTTGCATCACTGCAACTGCTAAGTCCCGGCGCTTTGGCGATCGTGATGCGTCGGCAGATGCCAGGGCTGCCGCCATCTGTTCGCGCGTGAGATCGGTGCAATAGCAGGGCGTGCCGGGTTGCTGACGCCACGAATCGGCGATCGTGCCCGCGTCGAAAGCATCAAGCCCGGTGTCTTCGACGAGCGCCATCGCCACGGAGCGATCGTTCTCGCGGTCAGCAGCCACAGGGAGGGCGATACGGTCAGGACTTCCAGCAGGCTTGCCCTTGGTGGCGAAGGAGCCAGACCCGATCGCGTTCCACGCCTTGGCAATTGGTCGGCCTAGCTGTTCGGCAACCCAAAGGCTCTCAACCTGCCCGGCCTCGATGGCATCGATCTTGTCGTCGCGGTGGGGATAGTAATTCGACGTGTCGATGACGACTGTCTCGGCTGGTAGGTTGGCTATCAGTGGCGCGATTGTGGGAATGCGGTTGAGAGGGATCGAGAGGATCACCACGTCAACGTCCTCCACCGCTTGGGCCGTCGAGACCGCGCGTGCGCCGCTCGCCAGCACATCGGCCTCGATCGTCTCTGGGCCGCGAGAGTTAGCCACCTTCACGTCATGTCCGGCCGCACTGAGTTTGCGTGCCAAAGTCTTCCCGATATGGCCAGTGCCTAAGATCCCGATGTTCATTTTCTTCGTGTCAACCATGATAAATAATCCTTTTACGGAGTTGTTTGACGGGGTATTGCCAGCGCGTTCAAGGTGTCGCGAAGCTCGGCAAGGTCTTCATCGGAGAGACGGCAGGCCGTCTCGATCTTTTCAGGGATCGAGCACGCTGCGGAGCGGAGTGCCTCGCCCGCTTCTGTCAGCTCGATAAGAACGCGGCGTTCGTCCTGTTGGTCACGGGTGCGCGTCACCAACCCCGCGCTCTCAAGGCGCTTTAAGAGGGGCGTCAAGGTTCCGTTCTCCATACCGAGTTCTTGCCCTACTTCCCCAACAGTGCGCGGGGTGCTCTCGTAAAGAGCCAGCATGACCAGAAACTGAGGATAGGTCAGGCCCAAAGGCTCAAGAAAGGGCCGATGAAGCCGAATGACGCGGTTCGACGCACTATAGAGGGCAAACGAAAGCTGCCTCCCCACCTGTCGCCGTTGGTTGATGTTCGAGTTGTTATCCATTTTTAAATCCAGTCAACAACTATTATATAGCGCACTACATAATAGTTCAATACCTATAATTCACTTTTTTTCTGGGTTTTCTGTGGCGATCCCTATAAGTGCGTGTTTCATAGGGCGTGAAATTGGCGTTTCGCCAGCTTTGGCTTGGTGAGCCGCTTGAGCATGAGGCGGATCGTGGACACATATACGAAGGCTTCTGGGCTAGGCGGCAGGGCCTCATAATCTTTGATCAGAGGCAGGTTGCGACCCAGCCCGGCGAAAGTGCTCTTTATTCCCTTCATCCTAAGAAGCCTTCTCTCAATATCGATGCTTTTTTTCTCCCTTATGCTTAACCCGAACTCAGGTTAGATTATCTTGTGGGTTGGGCAGGAGAGCCCGCCCTGAAAGGATTATTGAGAATGGTGCAATATCTCAGAAGAACCAACCCATCACCCCTCGCCCTTGTCTCCGATTCCCTCACTCTCATCCACTCTCACCCACTCTCACCCACTCCCACTCTCTCAAGTCTTGATTTGCGAGTACCCGAATCGTTTTATGATTAAACATTAAGAAATTAAGTAAGCAATCCTTAAGGTTCGACTGTCAAATTATGGCTAAAATTCAATTTTCTCGGGGTATAGACGAAGATGCTGTGCCCGAAGTGCGCCTAACCCGTTCTAAAACGGGAGCTCAAGGCACTGCCACGTTTATCTTTGAAAATCCCAAAGCTCTCAGCAGCACCAGTACCGAAGACATTACTGGAATGTACATGATCGACGAAGAAGGCGAACTCCTCACTCGCGAGGTTAAGGCTAAGTTCATCAACGGTCAGCCTGCTGGTTTGGAAGCTCTTTATCTAATGAGAAGTCCCGAAGAATGGGATCGATTTATGCGTTTTATGGAACGCTACTCGGAATCAAACGGCTTAGGATTTAGCAAGGCATAATTGATGGGGAATAGGGCATGGGGTATGGGGCATGGGGTATGGGGCATTGGTTATTGGTTGTTAGTTATTTGATAATGAATAACTAACAACGAAGAAATAACAACTAACTAATGACTTCTTCGCTTTTCCCTCTTCCCTCTTCCCTCTTCCTTCTTGCTTCTTCCTTCTTCCTTCAACATCTGTTATATGACGCAAATTCCTCACCCCGACTTATCTAAAATAACCGTAAACTGCGCTATCATTACTGTTAGCGACACGCGCTCGGCGGAAACAGACAAGAGCGGCTTGTTAACTAAAAAGCTGCTAAAAGATGCGGGTCACTCTGTGGTAGCTTACACTGTTGTTAAAGATGATGCAGCCAAAATTGTATTGCAAATGCAGGCTTTTTCCCAGCGTGAAGATGTAGATGCAATCATTTTTAACGGCGGCACGGGCATCGCTCCCCGAGATACGACTTATGATGTGATGGAGAGTTTGCTCGACAGGATTTTACCGGGATTTGGGGAGATATTTCGGTTTTTGAGCTATCAAGAAATTGGTTCAAGGGCGATCGCCTCTCGCGCAGTTGCAGGCGTGTATCAAGGCAAGTTAGTCTTTTCTCTTCCTGGCTCTAGCAATGGCGTGAAACTAGCTGTGGAAAAGCTAATTTTACCCGAATTAGTTCACTTGGTGACGCAGTTGCGCGGAGGGTGAGGGCGGGAGTTCGGTTAATTGACTGACCGAAAGAAATTTGGTTACAAGCCCCCCGATTCATCTGCGGATCGAGAAAAAAGCTCGCTCATCCTCATCGCAAGCCCCCGGGTTGATCGGTGAGGTCGCTTTCTTCAATCTCTTCAATCTCTTCAATCTAAAATCTAAAATCTAAAATCTAAAATTGACTGAGTGCATTCACCGCAAGAAACGGGTGGCTTTGAGCCTACTCTATGGCTAAAGTAAGGAAACACCAAAAATCCCTTGACTTAGATAGATGATTTCGATGCAGAATGCGAGTGTCTATGCTAGCGAAGATTATCACCGGATGGCTCGGGCGATCGCCTTTATGCGACAAAACCACCTAAACCAGCCGAATCTGGCAACTGTGGCCCAACACATAGGACTCAGTGAATATCATTTTCAACGGCTATTTACTCAATGGGCCGGCATTAGCCCCAAGCGGTTTTTGCAATATCTGACAGTTGAATATGCCAAGTCAAAAATCACTCAGACTAAAAGCCTTCTAGACCTAACATTGGACGTGAGACTATCGAGTCCCGGACGATTACACGATTTATTTGTGAACTTAGAAGCAATGTCACCAGGGGAGTTCAAAGCAGGCGGAGCAGGTTTACAAATTCGCTATGGTATTCATGATACCCCCTTTGGCACATCTCTAATTGCTACAACTACCCGTGGTATTTGTAATCTTTATTTCTTGGAGACAACAGACGAACAAACCGCCGCACAAAGACTGCGATTGGCATGGAAAAACGCTGAAATTATTCGTGATGAGCAAGCCACTCAATCATTGTGTGACCTGATTTTCAATTCAGAAACTCTCAGCGAGCAAAAACCATTAACGCTCTTGGTAAAAGGCACTAACTTTCAGATTCAAGTTTGGCGAGCACTTTTGCAATTGCCCTTTGGTGCGATCGCCACCTATCAAACTATAGCTCAAATGGTAGCACGCCCAACTGCTGCTAGAGCTGTAGGAAATGCGATCGGTAACAATCCTATCGGCTATCTAATTCCGTGTCACCGAGTCATTCGAGAATCTGGAGAACTCGGTGGCTATGGCTGGGGAGTAGAGCGTAAAACAGTCATGTTAGGCTGGGAAGCTAGCCGTACAATCTGCGATCGATCCCGATAGCATTACTATTTTTGCTACTTGCCGAAGCAATCGGCCACAAATAAATTTCAGGCGGCGATCGGGCGATCGATAATACACTAGAAATATTGCTGTATCGCCAGTTTTTCAATGACCAAGAATTTCAAAGCTGGTACCCGCCACGTGATTTATCCGTGGAATCAATCCAAAATCTAAAATCTAAAATCCTCACGCCCCCGAATTTATCTCGCGCAAGTCAATCCAAAATCTAAAATCTAAAATCTAAAATCGAATGACGCTGCCTACCGGATCTCGTTCTCCTGCTTTGTTCCAAACGCTTTCGCTGGTAGCTGACCCGATCGCATTTTTCGATCGCTCCTGGGCCAAATACGGCGATACATTTACCGCCCGCGTGTTGGGGCCCGCTTCGCCCCCCGTGGTGTTTCTGGGCAGTCCAGAAGCGATTCAGGCGGTGTTTACGACGTTAGCCGATGCCTTTGAGTTTGGCAAAGTGACCAACATATTTCGCCCGCTGGTGGGAAATGAATCCCTAATTATGAATGAAGGGCCGCGACATCTGCGACAGCGACAGCTATTAATGCCCGCGCTGCATCGGGAACAGTTGCACAGTCAAGGGCATTTGATTGTTGATTTGACGCAAAAGCACACGATCGACTGGAAAGCCCCAGATGCGATCGCAGTCCGCGAAGAAATGTCAGAAATTTCGCTGCAAGTAATCTTGCAAGTCGTGTTTGGATTAGTGCCGGGAGAGCGCTACGAACGCCTGAAACAATTGCTCAGCAACCTTTTAGAGGCGATTACTTCTGAACTGTACTCGATGCAATTTTTCTTTGAACCGTTGCAGCAAAATTTGGGGCCTTGGAGTCCGTGGGGGCAGTTTTTGCAGCAGATGGCCCAGATTGACTCGCTGATTTATGCGGAAATTGCCGAGAGGCGATCGCATTCTCTCGATTCGTCTCGCACGGATATTCTGTCGGTGTTGATGATGGCCCGCGATGACAGCGGCGAATCCCTCGGCGATCGAGAATTGCGCGATCAGTTGATGACGCTGTTGTTGTTGGGACATGAAACCACTGGATCGGCCTTGACTTGGGCGTTTTACTGGCTGCATCAGTTTCCCGAATGTCTCGCTAGGTTGCGGCAGGAATTGGATGAATTAGGCGAGAATCCCGATCCGATCGCGCTTTCGCAGTCGCCCTACTTAACAGCAGTCTGCAAGGAAGCGCTGCGGGTTTATCCAATTGCCTTAATTTCGCAGCCGCGCAAGGTGAAACGGACGATCGAACTCGAAGGCTATACATATCAACCGGGAACGATTTTAATCCCCTGTGTCTATTTGGCGCACCGTCGGCCTGAAACCTACGAAAATCCCGCCGGGTTCAATCCCGATCGCTTTTTAGATCGCAAGTTTTCCGCCTCTGAATTTTTACCGTTTGGAGGCGGGAGTCGAAGCTGCATCGGGATGGCGTTATCGATGTTTGAAATGAAGCTTGTTTTAGCAACGGTGCTGTCTTCCCGTGAGTTTGTATCGAATCTCGATCGGCCAATTCGTCCGGTGCGCCGGGGAATCACCTTTGTGCCGCCCGATCGGTTTCGATTAACGGTTGTGGGCGATCGGCGTTAGATTCAGTGAAACACCGTGTCAATCGATTTTAGATTTTAGATTTTAGATTTTAGATTGAAGCATTGAGCCCACGGATAAATTCGGGCGGCAAGTTTCATCGGATACAGGTTTTTTATTTCTGGACGGATGAATCACGTGGCGGGTATCCTGGATGCTTTCGGTCAAGAAAGATATGTTATTCGATGAAAATCCCAGCAACTTTGTCTTCATTCATCGTCATGTGTGCCACAAATTCATCTCCACCATCTTCAAAACTCAGCTTCCACAAATAAATCGGAAAATTACCTTGTTTTATCTCACCAAAATAATTAATTGAGTATCCCTTTTGCAGGCGTGAAGCGAGCTGCTCGCTAACATCGTCAAACATTTTTTGTGTAATGCTCGCTTTGTAGCCTGCATCACCGACTGTAGTAAAAAGCTCGTAATTCTTCGATGCAGTGGCATCCAAGATAACCTGTAAACAATCGATGATGTTTTGAGAGGGGGCAGTCGGGTTCATGAAGATGTCCTTCTTTTAGGGTTCTATCAAAATGTGTAACGAATGGCGCTGTGAATAGCTTCTACGGCTGTCTAATATCAAATCCGGTAGCATCGGAATTATTTATCGGTAGGGGGCGCGATCGCATAAATTTTAAAATCCACAGATTAGACTATTTACACTCACGCAACGCCCCAAAGACTGAATAATATCTATGCAACTTTACCATTTATAGCAGTTTTCAATCGAATTAAATAAATACAGCTTTAGACACGGCAGTGCCGTGTCCTACCCGATATCTGTACTTCACTATACTGAAAAGCGCTATATTGCCTCAGCAACAATAGTTCGGTGTCGGAGGGTATTGCAAGTGATGGTGGTCTGGGCAAAACCAGAATCAACTAAAGCTTGCTCAATATCCAACCCAAAATACTGATCCAAATAAGGCTCCGTACTCTTGAGCAAAGTTAAAATATAAGGAGGCATTTTGGCATAAACTTCCGACTGAGGATTCATATCCATAATTGTCAAATGTCCGCCCACACGTAGCAAACGCCTCGCTTCCCGGAATATTTCTCTAGTAGCTTTCTGTGGCAATTCGTGACAAACTAAACAAATAGAAACTAAATCAAAACCAGCCGCCGGTAAACCAGTAGATTCAGCAGCAGCGTGCACCCAAGTCGGAGATTTTTGATTGATAAATTCAGATTCTCGCTGTTGGGAACGGTATTTAGCAACTGCTAAAAAATAAGGCGACAACTCTACCCCAGTCATCTGCGCTTGCGGGTAAATATCCTGAAGGGCAAAGGTACTCAGGCCCACGCTGCATCCCAAATCAACAATATCCTGCGGTGAAGAAGCAATTTGAGATTTGATGACTTCGTGATAGCTGGCGCGGAGTTTAGCATCGCCTTCTGCACCTGCTTCCGGCCAAATTGTGGCGTGAACTGTACGGGCGGCAACTTCAACTTCTGTAGCAGCTTCCCAACTCATATTACCTTTTTCATAAGCGTGGAATGATGTTAGATAATATTTCGGGTAAACAAGATCGGGATTTTGAACGCTGAGCAATTCTGCATCCCAATTCCGGGACAAAAGTGCTTGGGATTCTTGTCGCCAATGCACTCCGATTTTTTCTCCTCTTTTTATCATCATTTCCCGCGCTTGGTGCTTGGCTAGATTAGCCAAAGGCTTGATGGAAAGGACGCCATTTACTAAACGCGAGGCTAATCCCGGAGTTTTGTTAACTGCAACAGTCATATTTTATTTTTTTCGTTTTTGCGCCATTTATTTTACCACGTGCCGGGGCTTTTGAGTTGGTTAATATAATGAAACTTAACTTTGTGCTGGGGAGTGAAATGCAAATGTTTTGTGGTAAAGACTTTTTATGAACCGCAGAGGGCGCAGAGAACGCAGAGTTAGAGAAGAGAGAAAAGCTCAGAGGATTGCAAAACTGGCTCTCGTCGTGTAATATTTATTTGTGCTTACCTACTTAGTTGTGGGGAATTTATCTGGAATCTGGAATCGGATTTGCCGAAGTTGGAGTAATTGGAAGAACAATTTAAATCGGGCTATTCAGGAGTTTGTGATGAGCAAATCTATTGTGGAATTGGTTGACAATTTGCCGTCGGGGGGCGTTACTGTGATGATGCTCAAATCTCTCGATTTTGTGGTTCCGGGGGAGTGGAATAATCTCACGGGTTTTGATAATACTATTCAAGCGGTGACAGGGGAAACCAAGCGCAAATTAGTTGAAAAAATTCGTGATCGCGCGATCGAGCTTTACGCCAACCCAAATGAACCCTATCAAGGCGTAGTCAGGCTTTACCAGTTAGCAGACAGCGCCGACAGTGCGTTAGGTGCAACGGCTATGGCGAATAAAATCGGCGAAAACATCGGCTTTCTTTCCTTTCTCAACCGCCTCACTCCCAAAGCTGACACCACTCAAACGATCGACTTGTGCGTCAAAGTGGCGATCGAGCTAATTGCCTTCTGCAAACTTAACAATATTTCCCTTGACAATGTGGGAAGCTTTGGTAATTATTTATCAAATTACAAAAGCGAATCTGTGATGCGGATGGCTGCTTTAGTTTGTGCTGACGGTTTAATTCCCCTTGGCCCGGACTTCATTAGAGTAGCACAAAATACCCTAGGCGGATTGAATCCTTCAACCTTGCAGCAAAACTCAACATTCCAAAATATCAGCAATCTAATTCCCGGCGCAAATAATTCACAAAAGTTCGGATTTGTGACAGCAACTTTCGCCTCAGCCCAAGGTTGGATGAACAATTTAGTACAGTCTCGCGGCTTAACTCCCGCTATAGTTTTAGGCCATCTCAAGCAATACATTGATGTTGCCGATGACAAATTGGATTATGTCGCCGCGTTTTTAGACATGACTACCAATTATTACGAACATACGGGAATTCAGACGGTTGCTCGCCGATTGATCGATCGAGCTTATGCTGAAATAGCCTCTGGCAGATCCTAGAAAAGTCTTTCCCAGGTGAGGCAACAGAGCGAGGCAGAGCCTCGGGATATGCGTTCCCAGGCAGAGCCTGGGGACGAGGGAATAAACCTGGCAATGTGAGTTAAAATAAGCAGATTATGTTTAGCAAACCTCTTTTAATCGCATTGTGAAAAACAAATCGCTTCCTTCATCCGTAACAGTCAAGCTAGGCAAATTTGTCTGGACATCAATGTGGCAATTAATGATGTCAAAACTAGCGCCGCCCGATCGCACGGGAGCATACATTCGCCCCAGCAGCAGTTTCCGCAACTTTGTCAGCACTGCACCAGACAACCCTCACCAGCCCGCCACGGCACGATATCGCCTCTTCGTGGGTACGGGATGCCCTTGGGCGCACCGCACTCTGGTGACGAGGGCGCTCAAAGGGCTTGAGGATGCGATATCCGTGTCTATTGTCTATCCCTCTGAAGGGGGAATGTGGGTGATGGAGTCGGAGACTTTTGGCTGCAACACGATGCCGGAACTTTACCAGTTGGCTTTACCGGGCTATCAGGGGCGGTGTACGGTGCCGGTGCTGTGGGATGACTCGAAAAAGACGATCGTCAATAACGAGAGTTCGGAAATTATTGTGATGCTAAACTCGGAGTTTAATGAGTTTGCTAGCAATCCTCAAATGGATCTTTATCCTCTGGATTTGCGATCGCAAATTGACGAGTGGAATGAGAAGATTTACCAATCGGTGAATAACGGCGTTTATCGCTGCGGTTTCGCGCAATCTCAGGCTGCTTATGACTCGGCTTGCAGTGAATTGTTTGCTGTTTTAGACGAGATCGATCGATCGCTGTTGAGGAGTCGTTACCTTTGTGGCGATCGGGTGACATTAGCAGACGTGCGACTTTTTACTACTCTATTCCGTTTTGATGCTGTTTACTACAGCTTGTTCAAATGCAATGTGCGCCGCATTCAAGATTACGAGCATTTGGGAGCTTATCTGCGCGATTTGTACCAGTTACCGGGAGTTGCGGGCACTTGCGATTTGGAGGCTGTCAAGCGCGATTATTACGGCAATTTGTTCCCGCTGAATCCCGGCTGCATTATCCCCGCTGGGCCCGATCCGGCGAGTTTGCTCAAAGCTCACGATCGCGCAGGGTTCAGAAACCGGGTTTCTCCATAAATCTCTGTGATTATCGAAATTGAAGCGAATAAAATGACCTCGTTCGGGGATATATTTTAGCAAAATTCTTCTCCTTCTGGTTTTCCCCAAGAGATTTCTTCGCCCGGTTCTATTTCGCCTGCTAATAATTCATCTAAGGTATATTTGGAAACTTTCTGATTTACAGGCTCTATGACTATTTTTCCATTTTCTATACTGCAAATTACTGCATCATCTGCTTTCAGGTTGAAATATTTGGTTCTTCAGTACGTAGTATGCTAAACAACCCAAAATCAAGCTGTAAACCTTGTTATATCAAATCCGGTAGCATCGGAATTATTCATCTCTCTTATCTCCCTCTGTGTTCTCTGCGTTCTCTGTGGTTAAATCATTCCGATGCAACCGGAAACAATATTAAATAAGGATTAAACGAAATATCGCTCATTCTAGCCCAATTCATCTAAATAAATAGTCAAAACCTTTGCGGAGCAAAGGTTTTGACTACATTTCTATACAAGTTGGCATACCAAGTAATGAAGAGCCATTATTTTTTGTATACTCATCCAAAGATTTTATAATAATTAGGATCTTTTTTAATAAAAACTCTCAGTCTAAATAATCGATAATAAAACACAACCTGTTTACTTAGTTTGTTGTTGATTTTCTCCCAAAGGGAACGTTTGGGATATTCAATCTGTTTATGGATGTCGAAGTAAATTTGTTTCTCCTGAATAATTGCTTGTCCATTTTGGATTCTTACTCGTTCAATATTATCCTTAAAGAATGGAAATTTGTCTTCGCGGAAAAAATCAAATGTCATCCCAATTCGAGCCGCAGCTAGCCCCATAGCATAACCCTCACCATGATAGATTTCTTGCATTTCAAAAAAGTAAGAAATTGTCTGCCAAAGTTCAAAAAATTCCCCTTCTAATCCATTCTGTCTCTTCATGACAAACATAAACTCGTGAAGCCACTTCACTTGTTGAAGATCAATATTTAGTTTTTGCCCTGCTGCTTTTATAACTTCAATTTCTTTCGGATTTTTAATGTTTTGTATGTGTTTGACCAAATCAGTACCTGCTCTTGCTGTAATTCCAGGAGACCAATTCATTTCTTCTACTAGAGGGCCTAGCAATCTAACATCAGAGTCTAAAAACATACAACTCTCAAATAGTGAGAGAGCTTTTTCAAGAACGAAACGTTTGTCATGATACCCTTTCACACTCTGGAGGTGGTGCTTGAACACCAGAACATGAGGGAAATTTTTAAACTGCTCTGGTTGATCGCTTAGGATACATAAAGTTGTGGAAGGCATATGGGTCTGGATATCTTGAGCTAGCATCTTTACATGAGCACGATACCTATCACCTACAGCTAGAGTACAAAAACAAAACTTTTCAGATGTGTCCATATGATTTGAGCGCCAGAGATGTGAGTTAAACTTGCAGAAATTTTTCGTGAATCCAACTTATGAAAATATTATAACTGACTTATGGTTACTAGATTACTCTGAAACAGTTTCAATAGCAAGGAATAAACAGAATATTAAGAATGCGTTTATATTGCGATCGCAATATTGAAGATTAAACCCTATATCCCTCTTCTGTCACTCTCCGGGGGGGCGATCGCGCTTAATCTTC
This sequence comes from Microcoleus sp. B6-A1, assembly GCF_036705085.1. NCBI lineage: Bacteria > Bacillati > Cyanobacteriota > Cyanophyceae > Oscillatoriales > Microcoleaceae > Microcoleus > Microcoleus sp. B6-A1. The sequence goes on along the minus strand of NZ_JAUBTU010000077.1, from coordinate 22,981 downwards.
ATCTGGCAATTAATACAAGCTATTCTATTAGAAGAAAAAATGCTCAGGTTTATTTATTATAACAACTAGATATAGTCGCGCGTGGGGTTCAGAAACCGGGTTTGAAACCCAAATCTTGGGTAGGATGCCTAAATTATCACAGAAACCCGGTTTCTTGGCTCAGGGTTAGGCGCGATCGCGTGGGGGGTTGAGAGAGAAACCGGGTTTGAAACCCAAATCTCTGTTGGGATGCCAAAATTCTCCCAGAAACCCGGTTTCTTGGAGTTTCTGGAAACACGCGTGGGGATTCAGAAACCGGGTTTCTTACCCAAATCGGGCGTGAGGATGTCAAAATTCTCCCAGAAACCCGGTTTCTTAAAGCCTTCTATTCTTCAAATGTTAAATACTGGATTAATTTATCGCTAGTTGAACCTTCTAAAAAGTCACGATAAGCATCGGCTGAAAAAAATTGCGATCGCACTCCATCTATTTTAGGTAAACTTCCCTGACGCAAATCAATATATTCCTGATAGCTGGAAAACTCCCAATCCTCTGCTTTTTCAACTATATTAGCACAGACTGGGTTTAAGTGAATATATCGAGTTAAGTGTAATAAATAGTCTTCTCCATCCACATGAATCGCCTGAAACCGTCCCTGAAATAGTGAACCCACCCTTTGATAGCGTTTATTGATAGCCTTAGCATAAGACAGAGTAAATGACTGCATCAGCTTGGAAAAATCATCCGTTTGCAGGTAAACTAATAAATGATAGTGGTTCGGCATCAAACAATAAGCAATAATATCGACACCATGAATAATCAGATGGTTTCTTAATTGACGTAAAAAATCAATATAGTTTTCTCGCTCAAAAAAGATAAGCTGACGGTTATTACCTCGGTTATAAACATGGTAGTAATTACCCGCTTGGAAGATAATTTGGCGACGTGGCATATCAGAGGATAGGTGAGTGGCTAGCGGAAGGGGAGGGTTCAGAAACCGGGTTTCTTACCCAAATCGGGCGTGAAGATGCCAGAATTATCGCAGAAACCCGGTTTCTTGGCTGAGGCTGAGGGGCGCTCGCGTGGGACTCAGAAACCGGGTTTCTTACCAAAATCTTCGCTAGGATGCCAAAATTATCGCAGAAACCCGGTTTCTTGGCTGAGGCTGAGGGGCGCTCGCGTGGGGTTCAGAAACCGGGTTTCTTACCCAAATCTTCGCTAGGATGCCAAAATTATCGCAGAAACCCGGTTTCTTGGCTGAGGCTGAGGCGCGATTGCGTGGGACTCAGAAACCGGGTTTCTTACCCAAATCTTCGGTAGGATGCCAAAATTATCGCAGAAACCCGGTTTCTTGGATGGTTGGCAGGGCCTCAGAAACCGGGTTTCTTCACCAAATCGGGCGTGAAGATGCCAGAATTATCGCAGAAACCCGGTTTCTTGAACAACGAGGATTCGATTTCTAGCTTACCGATAAAATTTCTTCGAGTGCTAATTTAAGCGTCGGATATTGATATTGAAAACCGCTAGCTAAAGTTTGTTTCGGCAACACTTTCTGCCCTTCCAAAACAACTTTTGCCCCGTCTCCCAACAGCATTTCTAATGCAAAACCTGGCACCGGCAACCAAGAAGGTCGCTTTAAAACTTCCCCTAAAGTTTGACACAATTCATTCATCCGCACCGGATTCGGTGCTGTCGCATTCAAAACGCCTTCAACTTGCGAATTTTGCAAAGCATACAAAATTAAATCAACCACATCCTCGCGGTGAACCCAAGAAAACCACTGTTTTCCTGTCCCAATTGGGCCGCCAGCAAATAGTTTAAAAGCTGGCAGCATTTTTGCCAACGCGCCTCCCATTCCCAAAACTATCCCCAGCCGCAAAATTGCTAGCCGCGTTCCCGCATTTTTTGCAGGTTGGGCGGCTGCTTCCCAGTCCTTGCAAACTGTTGCTAAAAAATCGTTTCCAGCGAGGCTCGTTTCGTCAAACTCAGCGGTTTCGCTGGTTCCGTAATAGCCGATCGCCGATGCGCTAACAAACACCGATGGTCTAGGATTAGCATTGACGATCGCCTCTACCAATTTTGCCGTCGTCAGTCTGCGACTGTCCAGAATTGCCTGCTGGCGCGCCTCTGTCCACCTTTCTTCTGCAATCGGAACCCCAGCTAAATTGACAACAGCGTCGCAGCCCGCGATCGACTTTTGCCAATCACCAGACTCTGCTGGAGTGTAGGCGACAACTTCCAAATTCGGATAAGCTGAAGCGGGAAAAACTCGGCCAGCCTTCGCCCCATCCCTGCTCAAAACCACCACTTGATGTCCCGCAGCTTGCAGCTTCTCCACTAGCCGGCTACCTACAAATCCCGTTGCTCCCGCGATCGCTACTTTCATCTTTTACCAATAATGCACAGTTCTAGCAGTTTAGACGATCGTCCAAACTTGTGTTAAATCATACAAAAATAAAGAGCAGCCTCGATCGCCTCCCCACAAGCTTTCTGTATTTTGATTAAACTGATATGGGACGCGAGGAAAACAAACCATGCCTGCAAAAAAATCAAAGCTTCTAATTGCTGCCTCCATCGCCGCAGCAGGTAGCGCTGCGGTCTACTTTTACTTCCAGGGTTTGAGCCAACAAGTATCCAACCCTCAAGACAGCGCCAAAGTTGTACCCGACGAAGCAATGATGGCCGCGTTTATCTCCCCCAATCCCCAAGCGTTGGCCCAGTTGCAGCGATTTGGCACGCCAGGGGCTCAAAAGTTGATCGGTCAGGGTTTGAAGGGCTTTCAAGAACAAAGCTTGGCAGGCACTCAAATCGACTTTGACAGGGACTTAAAGCCTTGGTTGGGGGGGGTGATGGTCGCTTTGCTGCCCCCTGATGCTGTGACGAATACAGAGCCTCCAAAACTGCTGGTAGTAGTCAGCGTCAAAAATAAAATTAGCGCTTGGAATTTTGCGAATAAATTAAAATCTCAGCCCGGTGCAACTACTCAAGAAACCGAGTATAAAGGAGTTAAAATTTATGAGATTGCAGAGCCAACTGGCAAGCGCTACAGTGTGGCTTTGCTGAACGACCAATTAGTGATGGCTCCTTTGAGAAAGCCTGTGGAATTGGCGATCGATACTTTTAAAGGAGAACCCTCCCTCGCTACGCAGCAAAGCACAACTAAGTTTTTTGCAGAGAGTGCTGGTGTCAAGAATCCGATCGCAACTGTTTATATTGCTGATTATCCTGCTGCAATTGAGCAATTGAAAGCTAATTTGCCCGCTGATATCCAGTTGCCTTGGACAGTTTTTTCGCAGTTCAAACAAGTTAAGTCTTTGGTTGCGGGAATTGGGGCGGACAGTGCGGGATTGAGGGTAAAAACTATCGCTCAGTTAGACCCTAAATTTGTCCAGCAAAATCCGCAACTCCCATCGAAATTGTTACCCAGATTTCCCGGCGAAACTATTGCTTTAGTCGGCGGCAAAGGACTAGATCAAATTTGGTCGCAAGCGACAGCCCAGGCCAAAGATAGCCCGGAAGTTGACAGGGGAGTTCAGCAGGTGAGGGATAGTTTTAAGCGGTTGGATTTGGATGCGGATCGAGAGGTTTTTGGTTGGATGAATGGGGAATTTGCGATCGGGGCGATCGGTTCTGATCAAGGTATTTTGTCTCAGTTGGGGATGGGGGCGGCGATGATTTTTGAAACGAGCGATCGCCCTGCTGCAGAAGCAACTCTGAAAAAACTCGATGCGATCGCCAAAAGCAATGCTACAGTCAGTGTCGCCCCCAGACAAGTTCAAGGAAAGGAAGTTACGGAATGGAAAATACCCCAGCAAGGCACTTTATTCGGGCACGGTTGGCTGAATGAAAATTCTGTGTTTGTAGCTTTCGGTGGCCCTTTAGTTGATGTGATTACTTCGACGCCACCGCAACCGTTAAGCAGCAGTCCGAGTTTTCAGGCGATCGCCACTTCTTTACCGCAAGCCAACCAAGGTTACTTTTATATAGATATGGAAAAAACCATGTCTTGGGCTAACCAATATTTGCTCGCAGTACAGCCAAATTTAGTTTCGCCGCCCGCCGCTGAATTGCTGAATTCTCTCCGAGGAGTTAGCGTAGCCACAGCTTCTACACAACCGACAACTGCTCAGCTTGAGATGCTTTTTGCCTTAAAATCTAACAATTAGAGAATTGGGAATCGGTAATTTCTAATCGGTAATTCTTCCTTCTATCCCTTAAATCCCGATTCAGTGCGCGTTGCCGGAGTTTTTCCTGACCAAAAAAAGATGCTGCCCTCAATGGAGGGCAGCTACTCAAATAAAGCATCTTAAAGTCTCTCACAACTTCAGAATTAACCTTCAGACATTCCTGATTTATTGGGCAATTGCAAATCATCCGGGTCTACGTAGTGACAAACTGCTTTGTCCATGCAAATTAAGGCCCAGCCGGATTTATCGATGCTCATCAACTTATAAGAAGCTGGCTGAATAAAGAAACCTTTGTGGTTGCGGGTTGCGGGTTTGATGTTAACGTGGCTGTCAGTGCTCATGTTTTTACAACTCCTAGTATTATCGTAGTAAAATCTCAAAACCGCTGAGCGGGTTTGTCAATCGTCTAAGTCTTCAAATACTAGCACTGACTTCCTGAGTTTTCCATAAAGTTATTTATTGATTTATTACGATATCGTAATAAACCACAAAGCCGATTTCCTCGATCCCCGCCCAAAAATCGACTTGTTTACGCGGTTACGGCTCCAGAAGCCACTGTTTAACGCGGGCGAGACTCTTCCAGTCGGGTTTTCTGCTTAATCCTTCTTCAAAATTTTTTTTAACTTCGTCGAGCAACTCTTCGGAAGCCATCAGTAATTGCTGAGCCACTTCTACGTGGGGGCGCACTCCTTTTTCTTTGAGATCGAGGATCGCTACTGCTAGGTTGATGCGAGCTTGGGGGTCGTGAGGGTTCAATTTAACTGCGGTTTTCGCTGCCTTTTGAGCCGGTGCGGGTTTATTTTCTAACAGGTAGAGCCACGCGAGGCTAGCCCAGGCATTGCCATTTTTGGGAGCTTTTTCGCACACTTCTTTAAACACGGGGATCAGATTAGCCGGGGCTTCGCCAGCTTGGTAGCGATCGAAACCGTCTTTAAACAATTCTTCAGGGGTCATTCGATTTTAGATTTTGGATTTGAGATTTTAGATTGGAAAGAGCATGGGGTGCCGGACGCAGCAAGGCAGTCCGAGGCATTCTCAGCAATTAGCAATTACCAATCCCCAATGCCCTATTTTCCAATTTATGTAGAAAATGAACTGCCACAACCGCAAGTTTGAGTTGCGTTGGGGTTAGTAAACTGAAAGCCGCCCCCGATCATAGCATCGCTGAAGTCGAGAACTAAACCGTAGAGATAAAGAATGCTCTTGCGATCGCAAACTACCTGAAAACCGTCGTAGTCGAACACTTCATCGTCGGATTTCACAGTGCTTGGATCTGCGAAATCCATCACGTAGGACATTCCAGAGCATCCGCCCTGGCGCACCCCTACCCGCAAGCAGAGGTCTTTACCTTGTTTTTCTCTGAGAGCTAAAACTTGACGGACAGCAGAGTCTGTCATTTGAATGCCGCGCTTTTCAGAAATGGCTTGAGTCATAATTTGCCGAACTCCTGAGACTGTCTAATGCAAAGAGTTTAATCTTATTGCTCCATTGTACAGGCATTCGCCAGAAGGCATAAGGTTAGATGCTGAAGGCAGAATTTTTAGCTTCTAACTTTTAATTCCCGTGGGGCCTCGTTCCCCAGCTCGATGTCCTCTCCCCCTATAGGGTTTATGATTGATAAGCAGCGGTTGACCGGCTACCGGCACCGCAACAATGCTTCACCCAACGGGCTTACTCTATGGCAGCGCTGAATCGCACTACTCTTCGTCGGCTACAAAACTTACCTCAAATTCCCAGCGTGTGGGAGGGCGATCGCCGACCCTTATCTAATGCTGACTCACACATGATGCTAGATGACGATGACGTTCTAGAAGCTGGTGGCGAGTGCATTCTCTGGGTCGATGGCTCCGAAGGAGTCGTGAGGGCTATGGACATGGTAGGCCCTGATGCCGGCCCAGAGGCGCTCGTCCGGGCCCTGCTACGGGCAATGGAACATCCCCAAAGTCCGGCTCCCGCAGTCCGCCCCCAAAAAATAGTAGTCAAAAACCGAGAAATTCAATTTTATCTGCGGGGCGTACTTCAAGATTTAGGCATTTCCATTGACTACGTGCCGGAATTGCCCTTAATTGACGAAATATTTCGCGGCATGGAAGAGGTCGCGATCAACAGACCTCCTGAGTTGCCCCCTCAGTATGCTGAAGTTTTAATGGAAAAAGCTGCTCAAATTTGGCAAGATGCTCCGTGGCGGACTTTGAGCGAACACCAAATTATATCTATTGAAATCAATCAATGGGATGTCGCCAGCCTCTACGTGTCCGTATTGGGGCAAGGCAGAATGGATTACGGAGTTTTACTGTACCGCTCTCTAGAATCCTTGAAACGGTTTCGAGAACGAGTCGTCAACGATGAATCTTTTGAAGATTTAGAACAGGCTTTTTTAGGGCAAGACTGTTTGTTTGTTACCTTTGAAAGTGCAGCAGAGCTTGATGAGGACGACGACGAAGAAATTGATTTAGCCGATTTGCCTCCATCGGAAATTGAACCAAATTTCGGCAACCTACATCCTTTAGAAGGATTGCGATCGATTCTTTACGAAGAAGAAGCCCTCACGATGTTAGTTGCTCTCGAAGCATTTCATCGCTTTTTCCGCAACGGTCGCCGGAAATTGGGATCAGACACTTTTCCCACTCTTAGCAGCCGCTACCGCATCCCAGTTCCGCAGCCTGACGGAGAAATTCAACAGGTATCCGTTAAAGTTTCCACGATGCCGGATGTGTCGGACGAATTATTACAGATGCTCGGCGATGACGATGATGACGATGATGACGATGATGATGAATTTGACAAGCCACTGCTGCGGGACGATTTGGTGCCGCAAAATTCATTTTTGAGTCTCGGTGCCGTACCTTGGGAAACGGTAGATTTCCTGCGCCAAAGTGTCCAGTTTCACCAAGGTGCAGAAATTGATATTAATACCGCCGGAGATGGTTTGCCGGTGGTGATGATCCAAACTTCTCATCCGAAGGCAAAAACTATGATTCAGGATTTGAAAGAAGCTGGAGGTGTGAAGGGGATTGGTTTTAATCCGGGCGAAAATCCTTTTCAGGATGAGCAATACGACTTGGGTATTTTGCAAACTAAAAATGGCGAGTTGTATTTGTTTGGGGAGTTTAATGAAGACGATCCGGTGCATCAGGAAGCTCGCAAGAAGTGGGATCGCCGCTGTAAATTAACCAACGGTTGGTGCGGTTTGATTATTGCTAAAGGGTTGATGGGTGCTTCTCGCGGTCAGCCTCAGTTTAAGGATATGATCGCTTTGCTTGAGGTGCGCTGGGTGTCTGCTAAAGACTTGGGAATTGGGCCACTTCAGTTAATGCCGATGTTTTAAAGTTAGTTGACTGTTGGCTGTTGACTGTTGACTGTTGACTGTTGACTGTTGGCTGTTGACTGTTGACTGTTGACTGTTGTGAGAAGGAAGAGGTAAAAGTAAGTTGTAAGGTGCGCCACAGCGCACCATAGTTTTTAAATTATTAAGGAGAATGATTATGTCAAATTCTACTCAAAAGCGAGAAGTGTTAGTCGCCATTGATGCGGAATTCGCTGATAAAATAGACCAATTTACTGATAATTGGACGGAAGCGATCGAACAAGCTCTCCGTCTCTGGTACGCTAAGCAAATCGAGGATAAGTTGCGGAAGTTTTATCAAAATCGCAGCCAAGAAGATATTGAGTTTGAGGAAGAATGGGCAACATTTGCTCAGGAACAAATGGAAGAAATTTTAATAGAGGAAGGTCTTTGATACAATGACAGAAGCTTATCCGCGACAAGGCGAAGTTTATCTTGTTAGAGCTTTGCGAACGATCGGAGATACCAAAAAGCGTCCTGTTGCTGTCGTTTCCATAGATAGCCGGAATGAATTGAGCCGTACTGTACTGATTGTCCCTTTTACTAGCGATTTGAGAGGGGGCGAAACTCCGACTCGTGTCTTGATTCCGGCAGGTGAGGGAGGGTTAGAATCTGACTCGCTGGCTGTCTGCGAGCAAATTATAACTGTCCAAAAGACTTATCTGGAACAAGGCCCTTACGGTCAACTTAGTGCCGATGTCCTAGCCAGAATTCAGAGGGCTATACAAGTGTCGATCGGCATTTACGAACTTTAATAATATTTCTAATATTCTAAATTTTGTTACAATTTGTAAAAATACTGTAAAGGATAGGTAAAATGCGGGTTGCGATCGCAGGTGCGGGACTGGCTGGAATGACCACAGCAGTCGATTTAGTGGACGCCGGCCACGAAGTAGAAATTTTTGAATCCCGCCCCTTTGTCGGCGGCAAAGTCGGCAGTTGGGTAGATCCAGACGGCAATCACGTTGAAATGGGTTTGCACGTCTTCTTCGGCTGCTATTATAACTTATTTGCGCTCATGAAAAAAGTGGGAGCTTTTGACGACTTGCTCCTCAAAGAACACGTCCACACTTTTATCAATCGAGGCGGCGAAACTGGTTCTTTAGATTTTCGCTTTCCCGTGGGTGCTCCTTTGCACGGATTGAAGGCATTTTTTACTACATCCCAGCTATCCGTACAAGACAAAATTCAAAATGCGATCGCCCTGGGAACTAGCCCGATCGTCCGAGGTTTGATAGACTTTGAAGGAGCGATGAAAACTATCCGCGATTTGGATAAAATTAGCTTCGCTGACTGGTTCCGCAGTCAAGGTGGCAACCAAAACTCCCTCAAAAGAATGTGGAATCCGATCGCCTACGCACTGGGTTTTATCGACACTGAAAATATTTCAGCCCGGTGTATGTTGACAATCTTTCAATTCTTTGCCTCGAAAACCGAAGCCTCTGTCATGCGGATGCTGGCTGGTTCTCCCAACGAATATTTGCACAAACCAATTGTGGAATATTTGGAAAGCAAAGGAACGAAAATCCACACGCGGCGCAGAGTCCGAGAAATTCAGTTTGAAGAAGGCGAAGAAACCCGCGTGACAGGCTTGGCAGTAGCTAGCGGCGAAACTGAAGAAACTATTACCGCTGATGCTTATCTTTTTGCATTAGACGTACCAGGAATTCAGAAAATATTGCCCCCTGCTTGGCGCAAATGGTCAGAATTTGACAACATTTATAAATTAGATGCTGTGCCGGTTGCTACAGTGCAATTGCGGTTCGACGGTTGGGTAACGGAATTGGAAGACGAAGCCAAGCGCAAACAGTTGAGCCACGCTGTCGGCATCGATAATTTGCTATATTCAGCAGATGCAGATTTTTCCTGTTTTGCTGATTTGGCGCTAACAAGTCCCAAGGATTATTATAAGGAAGGACAAGGTTCTCTGTTGCAGTTGGTGTTGACTCCGGGAGATCCGTTTATTAAACAAAGCAATGAGGCGATCGCCCAACACGTACTCAAACAAGTTCAGGATTTATTTCCCTCAGCGCGGGAATTAAACATGACTTGGTACAGTGTAGTGAAGCTAGCTCAATCTTTGTATCGCGAAGCACCGGGAATGGATGTTTTCCGCCCTGCTCAAAAAACTCCGATCGCCAATTTCTTTCTAGCAGGAAGTTACACTCAGCAAGACTACATTGATAGTATGGAAGGAGCGACACTTTCAGGCCATCAAGCGGCTAAGGCAATTCTCGAAGCTTACAGTCATTAGTCATTAGTCCTCTATCGTTTTCTCTCGTTCCCAGGCTCTGCCTGGGAAGGGCGATCAGGAGGCTCTGCCTCCAGTATTCGAGAGGAAAAGTGAGGCGGAGCCTCTGGATCTGCGTTACCAGGCAGAGCCTGGTAACAAGAAAAAAAGAAACAATTCTTCAATCTAAAATCTAAAATCTAAAATCTAAAATCCCATGACTGATTGGTTAGAACACAGTGTCCAAGTAGAAGTGGCAATTCCCATCGAATTAGCGTGGCAACTCTGGTCAGATTTAGAGCAAATGCCGCGCTGGATGAAGTGGATAGAATCTGTTCATGTTCTTGAAGAAGATCCAGAATTGTCTCGCTGGAAACTCGCAACTGGCGGGTTAGAATTTAGCTGGCTTTCTCGGATTCTCAAATTAGTGCCGAATCAGATAATTCAGTGGGAATCGGTAGACGGCTTACCAAATCGAGGTGCCGTAAGATTTTACGATCGCAAAGACAGCAGTATCGTCAAGCTGACAGTGGCTTACGGAATTCCCGGCTGGCTGGGAAAATTGATGGATAACCTATTTCTGGGCCGCGTGGTTGAATCGACAATTCAGGCTGACTTGGAAAGGTTTAAAGAGTATGCTCTGAAAGTAAAAGCGACATCTTAAATTCTGAGGACTAAAGTCCTGTGGTTTTTAATTGTAACGCGAGAGTCGATCGCCCTTTGGCGTCAGTATCATAGAGATGTGCTGCTGATTCCTTCTCGGTTTAGTTATGAGTTATTGCCTAAACCCCGCCTGTCAAAACCCGCAAAATGCCGATCGTACTCAATTCTGCCTGAATTGCGGCTCCAAACTGTTGCTCAGAGAGCGTTACCGCGCCATCAAACCCCTTGGGCGCGGCGGTTTCGGCCGCACTTTTTTAGCAGTAGACCAAGACAAACCCTCAAAACCGCGCTGTGCAATTAAACAGTTTTTCCCGCTATCCCAAGGTACCAGCAGCAGCGAAAAAGCAGCAGAATTATTCAACCGAGAAGCGGTGCGGCTGGACGAATTAGGGAAACACCCGCAAATTCCAGAATTGTTGGCGCACTTTCAGCAGGAACGCTATCAGTATTTGGTACAGGAATTTATAGAAGGTCAGAATTTACAGGAAGAGTTGGCGCGGACTGGGCCTTTCAGCGAAAGTAAGATTCTCAGTCTGCTGAAGGATTTATTGCCAGTATTGCAGTTCGTGCACGATCGCAGTGTAATTCACCGAGATATTAAACCCCCCAATATTATCCGCCGCCGCCTTTCTCAAACTCCCACCATTTATACTTACCCAACATTAACCGGGGAATTAGTTTTAGTGGATTTTGGCGCTGCAAAACTTGTGGAGGGTTTGAGAGAAACCGGTACAGTCATCGGTTCTCCCGAATTCGTCGCGCCGGAACAAATTAGAGGTCAAGCGGTTTATGCCAGTGATTTGTATAGTTTGGGAGTAACTTGCATTTATTTGCTGACTCAAATATCTCCTTTTGATTTGTTCGATATCAATCAAGATGCTTGGGTTTGGCGAGACTTTTTGAAGGTTCCAATTGATCCGAAATTAAGTCGCATCCTCGACAAAATGATCGAATCGAGTCTCAGTCGGCGCTACAAATCTGTAGCTGAGGTATTGAAAGATTTGCAGCCGCAGCAGTCGGCGGGGGCGGGCACGGGGGCGGGCACGGGGGCACCGCCCCTACCAGCGCCTACAATTCCCGTGCCGCAGAGGACGCCTGTGGTGCAGAATGCAGTGCCGCCAACGGTTGCAGGCACTATTTTACCTGTGCCGCCGATGCAGCGGGTTGTACCGGCACGCGCGCCTACTTGGAGGTGTGTTCATACTCTGGTAGGGCATTCTAATGCTGTTACGTCGGTAGCTTTCAGTCCTGATGGCGCGACTTTAGCTAGCGGCAGTGAGGACAAGACGATTGAGATGTGGAAGTTGGAGACTGGTAGGCGGTGGTACACTCTCACGGGTCATTCTGACTGGGTGACTTGTGTGGCGTTTAGTCCTGATGGCGCGACTTTGGCTAGTGGCGGCCGGGACAAAATGATTCATATTTGGGATTTGAATAAGGGTAAGTGGTGGTACGCTTTGGCTGGTCATTCTGACAGGGTTTCTGCTGTGGCGTTTAGTCGGGATGGTCAGGTTTTGGCTAGCGGCAGTCGGGACAAAACTGTGCAGTTGTGGAATTTGAATAAGGGAAGGCGGATGTCGGCTTTGACTGGTCACGCTGGCGGGGTGGAGGCTGTGGCTTTTAGTCCTGGCGGGGAGTTTTTGGCTAGCGGCAGTCGGGACAAGACTGTGCAGTTGTGGGATTGGCAAAATGGTCGATCGATTTGTACTCTGGCGGAGCACGGGGATTGGGTGCGGGCGATCGTTTTTGCTGCGAACTCCCCCAACTCCCTTGCCGGCCCGACCCCCCCCAGCCCCCCCTTGGTAAGGGGGGGAGTAGGAGAAGGATTGACTTCCTCTGTGTCCCCAGCCGGTCAGACCCCCCCCAGCCCCCCCTTGGTAAGGGGGGGAGTAGGAGAAGGATTGACTTCCTCTGTGTCCCCAGCCGGTCAAACCCCCCCCAGCCCCCCCTTGGTAAGGGGGGGAGTAGGAGAAGGATTGATTTTGGGGACGGGGAGTCGGGACGGTACGGCGAAGCTGTGGCGGGTGGATGCACAGGGGCGAGGGACGCTGTTGCGGAGTATGAGGGACAATTCTGGGGATGTTTTGTGTGTGGCGTTGAGTCCCGATGGTCGGGTTTTGGCGACGGGGAGTCGGGATGGCACGATTTATTTGTGGGATGCGGGTACGGGGGGTTTGCTGGAAATTCTGACGGGCCACGGGGGGGAGGTTTTGTCGGTGGCGTTTAGTGCTGATGGGGGGAGTTTGGCTAGCGGTGCGGGCGATCGAACTGTGAAAATTTGGCGGGGGATTGGGAGTTAGGGGCGATGTCAAGAGTGCCTGCTTAAAAAATTTCATATTTATGCTTGACAGGCGATCGAATGTTCTGCTACATTAGGAATTCGTGAGGACGCATAGCTCAGTTGGTTAGAGCACTACGTTGACATCGTAGGGGTCACTGGTTCGAGTCCAGTTGTGTCCATGAATTTCCATCATTTATAAATCAAGGGTTTTAGGTTTTCGATCTCACTAAGAGTTCTGTTTTCCGCTGATCTTTGGCTCACTCTTCCCTTAATGTAGCATCTCCGTAGGGTGTCCCGGATCGGAAAAATCTGTTGAAATCGAAATAATCAATGTCCGGGGCATCCTACAAGTTGATTTAACTGTGACACTTGCGTAAGTCCTACAAGATTTTAACATTCTTAAAAAAAAATATGTTTAACAATAAACCTTGAACAGGTAAAAAATATGCCCAGTTCGATTTTTTCCTTATCATATTCAGGCATTAAAGATAACCACACACGGGGGTGTGTTGGTGAATTTTTAAGATTTAAAATCAAAGAAGGTTCCCGCTTATCAATTGTTTCAGCTTATTTTACAATTTATGCTTTTGAAGAGCTGAAAGAACAGCTATTGAAAATTGAAAAATTACAATTCCTGTTTGGCGAACCAACTTTTGTTCTCGATCCTCACAGAAAGGAAACCAAAGCCTTCTTAATCGATCGAGAAGGGTTAACCCTCCAAAAGCAGCTTCAACAAAAACGTTTAGCCAAAGATTGTGCTGACTGGATTAGAGAAAAAGTAGAGATAAAATCGATCGCAAAGTCTAACTTCTTGCACGGAAAACTCTATCATATTGACAATGAAGTACAGGACATCAGACCCGATGGATCGACAACCATTTATCGAGTTTTATCCGCGATTATGGGAAGTTCTAATTTTACCATAAAAGGCTTAGGATTATCTAACAATATCAACAATATTGAATTAAATTTAATCGTTAGTAGCATAGAAGACACTTATGATTTGAAAGTTTGGTTTGACCAAATTTGGAACAATGAAGAAATGGTAAAAGATATCAAAGCAGATGTGTTGTTTTATTTAGAACAATTATATACTAATTCCACTCCAGAATTGGTTTACTACAAAACCCTATTTCATATCTTTGAAAAATTTTTAGCAGACCAACAAGACGCTGGATTGTTCAGTGAAAGCAACCAGCTAGTTGATACTACCATATGGAATACTTTATTGGAATTTCAAAAACATGGCGTAATAGGAGCAATTAATAAAATTCGCACCCACAATGGTTGTATTATTGCCGATAGTGTGGGTTTAGGAAAAACCTATGAAGCCTTGGCAGTTATTAAATATTTTGAAATCCTGAACTATAGAGTTTTAGTGTTATGTCCAAAAAAGTTACGCGAAAACTGGACAATCTATCACGCACAGAATAATAGTGAACTAAATCCATTTGTTAGCGATCGCTTTAATTATACAGTCTTATCTCACACAGATTTAAGTCGTGAGTCTGGCAAATCCGGTGATACCGATTTAGGGACTCTTAACTGGGGAAATTATGACCTAGTAGTAATTGATGAGTCCCATAATTTCCGCAACAACACTAAGGGTAAGCGAGATGAAGATGGAAATATAATTCGTAAAAGTCGTTATGAGCGACTGATGGATGACATTATTAAAGCTGGCATTAAAACCAAGGTTCTCTTACTCTCTGCTACTCCTGTTAACAATAACCTGACTGATTTAAGACATCAGCTTGAATTTATCACTGAAGGAAAGGATGATGCTTTTCAAGCATCAATTGGTGTAGTTAGTCTGAAAGATACTCTAGCTAGCGCTCAACGAGCTTTTACCACTTGGTCAAAAAAGAGTATTCGCATAACTAGCGAACTCTTAAATTCCCTTGATTCTGGTTTTTTTAAACTGCTTGACGAATTAACCATAGCTCGTTCTCGCAAACATATTCAAAAATATTATAAAGATGTTGTAGAGCAATTAGGCGGCTTCCCAATTAGGATAAAACCCTTGTCTATCTTTCCAACAATTGATTTGAAAGGTAAGTTTATGTCCTACGACAAACTCAATGATGAAATTTCTAATTATCAATTGTCATTATTTAACCCTTCTAAATATGTTTTGCCGCAGTACAGAGAAGAATACGAACATAAATCAGGACAAAGATTTAAGCAGAGTGTACGCGAATATTTCCTCATCGGGATGATGAAAGTTAACTTTCTTAAACGGCTGGAAAGTTCGGTGACATCCTTTGCAATTACGATGGCAAGGACTATCGCTAAAATTGCAGATTTACAGGAACGAATTAAAACCTTTAAGCAGTTTCGAGATCAAAACCAGAATATTGAGTTTAATCAGTTAAATCTTGAAGATATTGATGATGAAGAACTACAAGCAGCTATCGAGGTTGGTTCCAGGTTTACTTTTAAGATGGCACATCTTGATACTGATGAATGGTTAAAAGATTTAGCAGAGGATAAGCAACAACTCAAGATTCTTTATAATTCAGCTTTGCAGGTTGATGAAACACGGGATGCCAAGTTAGCCGATTTGAAAAACTTGATTCAAAACAAAGTAAAACAGCCAACAATTAATAAACAAAATCAACCTAACCGTAAAGTTTTGGTATTTACTGCTTTTGCCGATACAGCAGAGTATCTTTATCAGGCTTTGCACGAATGGATCGCAACTTCTAAGCTCAATATTAACATAG
The DNA here is from genome assembly GCF_036705085.1 of Microcoleus sp. B6-A1. Taxonomy (NCBI): domain Bacteria; kingdom Bacillati; phylum Cyanobacteriota; class Cyanophyceae; order Oscillatoriales; family Microcoleaceae; genus Microcoleus; species Microcoleus sp. B6-A1. The sequence continues at coordinate 7,569 of NZ_JAUBTU010000077.1, read as the reverse complement.
CTTTAGTAGTTGGGGGAACTGGCAGAAATAAAACCACATTTGGCAAGAATGAGTTCAATCAAATTCTGACTAATTTCTCTCCCATTTCCAAAAAGCGCGACAAGATGCCATCTATGCCCCAAGATGGAGAGATTGATTTATTGATTGCGACAGATTGTATTTCTGAAGGGCAAAATTTACAGGATTGCGATTATCTAGTTAATTACGATATTCATTGGAATCCAGTCAGAATCATTCAGCGTTTTGGACGGATTGACCGTATCGGTAGTGTTAACCATACAGTACAGTTAGTGAATTTCTGGCCTACTGATGACTTAAATAAATACATCAATCTCAAAAATCGAGTAGAAGCAAGGATGGCGTTGGTAGATATTGCCGCTACCTTTGAAGACAACTTGCTGGAACCGGATGAAATTGAAGAGTTAATTCAAACGGATTTAAAATATAGAGATAAACAGTTATTACGATTGCAGAATGAGGTATTAGATTTAGAGGATTTCAACGAAAGCGTTGCCCTCAATGAGTTTACCTTAGATGACTTTCGCATTGAACTAAGTAATTATTTACAAAGGAACCAGAAACAGCTAGAAGATGCACCTTTGGGTATTTATGCAGTCGTTCCACCAGCGTCTGAAAATCCGATAATTGCACCAGGAGTAATTTTTTGTTTAAAACAGAAAGGTGATACTTCGGGAAATGAGCAGGTTAATCCTCTGCAACCGTACTTTCTGGTGTATATTAGAGAGGATCAGGTAGTACGTTTCAGTTTTGCTCAACCTAAGCAGATTTTAGAGATGTTTCGGTTGTTGTGTGCGAATCAGGCGCAAGCTTATGACTCGTTGTGTAATTTGTTTGACAACCAGACGAATAACGGGGAAGATATGAGTGTTTATAACGATTTACTTGAGAGGGCGGTTGATTCGATTACTCGGACTTTTAAGAAGCGGTTAGGTAGTAATTTGTTTAAGTCTGGTAAAGGTGCGGTAATGCCAGAACACAAAAAACAGGTGACAAGCAAAACTGATTTCGATTTAATTACATGGTTGGTGATTAAAGATGAATTAGGCACAAATACCAAATAAACCGGGTTTTTTACCAGTGTTAAAGCCTCAAATCCAGTATTTTCGTAAAAAACCCGGTTTCTGCGTCCAGGAGTATTAAAGATGAATGAACACATGAAAGATAAAATAGCCTAATCTATCCCAAATTTTGATTGTAATATTGGGGATCAAATCGAAATGTTATTTACTGAAAAGAGGTAATCTATGTCAACTATCAAAATCATTGTCGAAAAACATTCTGATGGCTATGTTGCTTATCCACTAGGCATCAAAGGCGTTGTCGTTGGTGAAGGCAACACATATGAAGAAGCACTAACCGATGTCAAATCTGCACTCCAGTTTCATATCGAAACTTTTGGTAGTGATGTGATAGAGTCAGATTTTCCATTGTCGGAAGTCTTTCTAACAGAGATGAGTATAGCATGACAAAATTTCCTAAAGATATTCCCAAATCTAAAGTTATTAAAACTTTAGAAATTTTGGGTTTCCAAATCATTCGAGAAAAGGAACATATTTCTATGGTTCGCATGAATAATGATGGGACAACAACACCTTTGACATTACCAAATCATAATCAAATCAAAGGTTCAACACTTAGGTTGATTTGTACTCAATCAGGAATCACTAGAGAAGAATTTATTACCGCCTATGAGAATTGTTGAAATAGGCTATAGCATACTTTAGCTAGATGATTTACCTACTAGACACCAATACCTGTATAGTGGAGTATTAAAGATGAATGAACAAGAAATGAAAGATAAAATTGCGAAATCTATCCAAAATTTAGCTGCGGGTGATGCAGCCCAGAAGCTAGAGCTATTATTCCAAACCCTAGGATATACGACGCAAAGAAAATTTGAGTTAGATAGCAATCACCCTGAAGATTTTATCGATACTTTTGGATTTGGGGAAATCAACCAGCAACGGGCGAGTTTATCTCAATGGAAGTCCGTTGATTTTTTGTTTCAACTGACTGAAGATGAGATTAAATCCAATGGTCAATTAGGATCTTTTAGTAACATAGATCAAAATTATCTGCAATCTTATATTTTCTTGGCGGTTGAGTTGCGCGAGAATGATTACACACGCAGTCAGCTATCGGATATTACTCGCGAAGTTAACCATCAATCTGATATTCCGATTATGGTTTTATTCCGACATGGTGAGTGTTTTACTTTGTCGATAATTAACCGCCGTCCTAATAAACGAGAAACTTCTAAGGATGTTTTAGAAAAAATCACTTTAATTAAAAATATTAATATTTTTCAGCCCCATCGCGCTCATATTGAAATACTTTTTGACCTTTCATTACCTCAGTTGTTTAAACAGTATCAATTTACCAATTTTGACCAATTGCATGATGCTTGGCAGAAAACTCTTGATACTTCTGAACTAAATAAACGGTTTTTTAAAGAAGTAGCTAACTGGTATTTTTGGGCAGTACAAAATGTTAGTTTTCCCGAAGGTGCGGGGGGAAATGTCGAGATTCGTAATGCTACTAGCGTTATTCGTTTAATTACGAGATTGATTTTTGTTTGGTTTCTGAAGGAAAAAGGGTTAGTACCAGATGATTTGTTTAACTATCAAAGGGTACAGCAATTAATCAAGTCCAATGAACCGACAGAAAGCACTTATTATAAAGCGATTCTGCAAAATTTATTCTTTGCAACGCTGAATCAGGAGATGAATACTCCTAGTAAACCTGATAATCGTAAGTTTAGAAATAAGGCGAAGCAAGCAGGGGGACGTGACCAAAATTACATGGTGCATAATGTCTATCGCTATGAGGATTATTTTCACGATTCCCCAGCGATACTCAGATTGTTTGATAATATTCCATTTCTGAATGGTGGTTTATTTGAATGTTTGGATAAACCCGATCAATATCAGCCTAAACAGATTGTCCGCATTGATGGTTTTTCGGAACGTCAGGATAATCGGCTAAATATTCCTAATTGTCTATTTTTTAGTGAATCTGAGCAACAAATTGATCTGAATGATGTTTACGGGACAAAAAACAAGCGCTATACGGTGCGAGGTTTAATTAATATTTTTCATAGTTATAAGTTTACTGTTACGGAAAATACGCCGATTGAGGAAGAAATTGCCCTTGATCCTGAGTTGTTAGGGAAGGTGTTTGAAAATTTACTCGCTGCTTATAACCCGGAAACGAATACAACTGCTAGGAAGCAAACCGGATCTTTTTATACGCCGCGTGAAATTGTTGATTACATGGTAGATGAGGCATTAATTGCTTGTTTGGAAGGTAAATTGACTTCACTCAGTGGAGAAAGAGAAGCGAATCAAAGGTTGCGCCATCTGTTTGCTTATAATAATCAGTCGCATCAGTTTACAGATACAGAAGTATCAGGATTAATAGAGGGGATTGATAATTTGAAAATTCTCGACCCGGCTTGCGGTTCGGGTGCTTTCCCGATGGGTATTTTGCATAAGTTGGTATATATTCTGAGTAAGCTTGACCCGCAAAATGGCAGATGGAAGGAAAAACAAATATCTAAGGCTAGTGAGATTCCTGATGGCACGATTCGAGAAAAGGTAATTGAGGATATTGAGCAAGCTTTTGAGCATAATGAGTTGGATTATGGACGGAAGTTATATTTAATTGAAAACTGCATTTATGGGGTAGATATTCAGCCGGTGGCTATCCAGATTTCTAAGTTAAGGTTTTTCATTTCGCTGATTGTTCACCAAAATATTGATGATTCTCAGGAAAATCGGGGTGTACGTCCTTTACCCAATTTGGAAACTAAGTTTGTGGCGGCTAATGCTTTGATTGGAATTAAAGGGGCTGCTGATTTTACTTTACGTGATCCTCGCATTGAACAAAAGGAAAAGGAATTAGCAGAGGTTCGCAAAAGTTATTTTATGGCTCGTACTCCTAAAACTAAGGCTAAGTATCGAGAATTAGATGATCAAGTTCGTCATCAGATTAGTGATATTCTTAAAAGTGGTGGGTTTCCGAGTGAAAGTGCGGAAAAGTTGGCTAATTGGAAGCCTTATGAGCAAAATGCTGTGGCTGATTTCTTTGATTCAGAATGGATGTTTGGGCTAGGTGATGGTTTTGATGTTTGTATTGGCAATCCGCCCTATGTGCGCCAAGAACAAATTAAAGAGTTTAAACCCATCTTTAAAAGTCAATATGATTGTTATACAGGTGTAGCTGATTTGTATGTTTATTTTTATGAGCAAGGGTTAAAGCTCCTGAAAAATCAAGGTATTCTCTGCTACATCTCCTCAAATAAATATTTTCGCTCTGGTTACGGGGAAAAGCTGCGTAAGTTTTTAGGTAATGAATCGACTATTCAGCAATTAATTGATTTTGGTGATGCACCGATTTTTACGGCTATTGCTTACCCTAGCATCATTATTGCTAGTAAAGAACAGCCTAAAAATCATCAAACTCGCGTTTTAAATTGGGAATTCGGGCAACCAGTCGATCAGTTTGCTTCAGTGTTTGAAAATCAGAGCTTTTTGATGGCACAAAAGGAGTTGACTGCTGATGGTTGGCGGCTAGAGTCGTCAACAGTTCTCAATTTGTTGGAAAAACTGCGAACAACTGGTACACCGCTAGGGGAATATGTGAATGGCAGATTTTATCGTGGCATTTTAACTGGCTTTAACGACGCATTTGTGGTGGATAGAGAAACGCGAGATAGGCTAATTACTGAACATCCATCATCGGCGGAAGTTCTCAAACCTTTTTTGCGCGGAAGGGATGTTAAAAGATGGCGTGTTGAATATCAAAACTTATGGTTGATTTTTACAAGACGAGGAATTGATATCAAGAAGTATCCAGCCATTGAAAATTACCTAAGCCAGTACCAAGAAAAGCTCACACCAGGTACAGGTAGAAAAGCAGGTACTTATAAATGGTACGAAATTCAGGATAACATTGCTTATTGGCAAGATTTTGAGCAGCCTAAAATTGTTTACCCAGATATTGCTATTCGTTGTGAATTTGCTTTTGATACTAATAGTTTTTACCCTGACTGTACCTTGTTTTTGATTCCAGCAGAGTCAAAATATTTACTAGGCTTTCTTAACTCTGGAATGATACAATTTTTTATCAATCAAATTTGTCCTGCTGTGCGTGGTGACTTTAAGCGTTTCAAATCTATCTATGTCTCTCAAATTTCTATCCCTACGACCACTGAACCACAGCGCAATGTTATTGAAACCCTAGTTAATTACATCATCTACCTTACCGCCGAACTCAAAGATATTCCTAGTCATGGTGAAAAGATGGTAGAAACAGCAGAAGACAAACTGATGCTGAGTTATTTTGAGCAAATTGTGGATGCACTGGTGATGGAGTTATATTTACCGGAAGAATTGCACAGCCATGACAAATACTTCATGAGTCATGTGTTATCGGAAAATCTTCCCGCTTTCGATACCGTCAAAGGTGATAAAATGCCAGCGCTGAGACAAATCTTTAAACGACTATTTAACTCAGAGCATCCGATTCGCGTTAATATTTATTTTTTGAAGAGTTTAGAAGTCGTGCGGATTATTAGAGGTTTAGGATGAGAATTATTAAAGTTGAGATTAAAAATTTTCGTGCTTTCTACAATCATCATATTGTCGAATTAGCAAAAGTTGGAGAACGTGGTAAACCAAACTTACTGATTTATGGTGAAAATGGTAGCGGTAAATCCTCCCTTTTATTAGCACTTCAGTATCTGCTTGAATCTGGAATTAATAATCTAGACTTTGAGCAATATAAAAATATATTTGCACCGGAAACTGACGAAGGCTATATCAAATTCTTTTTGCGACAAAACCTGAATACACCCCAAATTGTTCACGAGTGGTCATCTACCACCTGCACTACCAACGATCCAGACATAATTGCCGCATCTCAAGCTAAAGGTATCCTAGACTATAAACGTTTACTTGAAGTTCATTTTATCCATCACAGAGAGCCCGAAGTCAATATTTTTGAGTTATTAGTTCATAGCCTGTTAGGACAGTGTATTAATGACCTTCATCCCCTGCAAAGAACCTTTCCTGATAACTGGAGAGACTTACTAGCAATTGTTCCAAAACAAAAAAATCACAAGCGCAAAATTGCTATTTTTGAAGCCGAAAGCCAAATCTTTAATCAAGGACTACGCGCCAAGCTCAACGAGTTAGAGCAAAAAGCTACACAACTGATGGAATACTTTGGCTATAAAATTGTCATTTCTTTACATTTTCAAGGCATTACTTTTGATAACACAGCCAAATATAGAGACGACCAAAAAGAAAATTGTATTGACAATCGAAAGATTTTATTAAATATTAAGTTTCTAGACCGAGAAATATCTAGTCCACATCACTTCCTGAATGAAGCAAAACTCTCTGCTATTGCGATCGCGCTTTATTTTAGCTCTCTCCTCGTAGCACCGAAACCCCAACTCAAACTACTCGCCTTAGATGATATTTTTATTGGCTTAGATATGTCTAATCGTCTCCCCTTAATTGATATTATCAAAGATCAATTCAGCGAGTACCAAATATTTTTGATGACCTACGATCGGGAGTGGTATGAAATTCTTAAACAGAGATTTGATGGTAACAAATGGGTTTTTCAGGAACTTTATTGCGGAAAAATTACAGAGGATTTAGAAATTCCTGTCTGGAAGCAAGACACTGATTATTTAGACAAAGCTCAACAATATCTCACCCCGATTCCTCCTCAAGCTCCCGATCTCAAAGCATCCGCTGTATATTTGCGTACCGCCTTTGAAGTCATCCTCAAAAAATTCTGTGATAAGCATTACTTAAAGGTAAAATATCAAGAAGAGTCTAAAAAATTAACAACCGATGACTTTTGGCAACCACTTATCGCCTACAAAAAGGATGGAACTCTGTTTCTAAGTGCAACCTGTAAACAAAATATTGAATTATATCGTACATTAATTATGAATCCCCTAAATCATGCACAAATTAGCCAAACTTACGATCGCGAAATTCAAGAAGCAATTGATGCAGTAAAAACTCTCAAACATGAGTTGGGCATATGATATTAAACTAATACTGAGTGATATCGACAGAAAACCTCATGACCGAACTGTTAGATGAGGCGCGATAGATAGAAATCGCGACCCCGATCAAAAGCCAAGCTAAAACTTGCTTTGACAACGCTTGTAAGGCAGCCTTAGCTATTGAGGGGGCGCTCTACGTCCAAGGCTTTTTGGCCGTGCCCAAAGCGCCCTACAAGCCGATCGACAATCCGACTTTCAACTAAACCAAAAGGAGTCCCGCGCTCTACCTGTACCCAGGTGAGCGTCGGGAGGAATTTGCGTGAGCGAGGAGAGCCGCCCCGAACTAAACCGATGACTTTATGTGTCGGAAGGTTCGGGGCGGTCGATGAGCGAACAAATAATTTTTGCTACACCACTTGCTTTTGCCATCTTCACGAGATAGAATTTTGTCAGAGTTCGTGAAAGTAATGCCTCAAATAATCACCGCCAAGCTAAAACTAAACCTGAATGCCGAGCAA